>NZ_JBHTMP010000005.1:129585-199825 GCF_042679305.1 Micromonospora sonneratiae
CCAGACGGCACCTGGTCATTCGACACACCAACAGCACTGACCGACGGACCACACACCGTCACGGCAACCCAGACCGACGCGGCAGGCAACGTCTCACCGCCATCCGACCCGGTCACCTTCACCGTCGACACGACAGGTCCAGCCGCTCCGGTAATCACCAACCCGACGAATGGACAGCAGGTCAACGACCGGACGCCAATCGTCACCGGCACTGGTGAGCCTGGAGCAACGGTGAGCGTCACCGTCAACGGCGTGGTTGTCGGGACCGGCGCTGTCGGTCCGGACGGCACCTGGTCCGTGACGGTCGATCGGGAGCTCGGCTGTGGTCAGCAGACCATCACGGCGACCCAGACCGACGTGGCAGGCATCGTCTCACCCACTTCGGCTCCGGTCACCTTCACGGTGGTCTGTCGCGATCTGCCGGTCACCGGTGGCACGCCCGTGGGCGTGGTGACGTTGACCTTGATTGGTCTGCTCTCCGTGGGAGCCGGTGTGCTGCTGGTTCGCTGGCGGCGACGGGCCTGACCGCCGCCTGAGGTACGGCGAACGTAACCCTTGTTGGAGGAGAAAGTGACAGCGGGTATGCGTAACCGAGTGGAGTTCTCCGCAGGAGGCTTCCGTCGGAGCGACGTACCATCGGCGGGACGTAGCGCCGGGGAGCCACATCACCGTGGGTACGAGAGTGCTGGTGCGCGTGGTGAGCGCGACCAGGACTACGGTGATCCGCCGCTGACCACCGCCGTCGCTGTCACTGAGGGCATGGGCCTGGCCGACCGCTGCCTTGCCGCGATACATCGAGATCCCGGCACCGTGCCGACACAACCCGGAGGTCCATGGGCTCGACTGAGCCTCGGGCCAGCTTCCGGACTGTCCGGTTCGCGTTACGGGGCAATCCGTCTCGGTGCGTGGTCAGGCTCCCTCCTCCCTCCAGCAACCTCCGACACCACCGGTGAGGAGCGAACACGGTCGGCATTACCAGCACCGATCAGGGGCCGGAAGCGGCGGAGCGGGCCGGTGGCGGATGTGCGTACGGTACACGTGCCCCGTCTGCGCACCCAGCTCGACAGGCTGCTGACGCGACAGGCTGTCGGCTGAATGGTCTTGGCCTGGCGGTAATGGGATCACCCACGTCGGAGACATGAAGCCAACGACGACGTCCGACGGTAACGATTACATTACCTAAAGAAGCGACTCTCACCTTCAAGTCCGGTTGACGGGACTCTCTTCGACTACTTTGTTCCCGAAAGCGCCCTGCATGGTGGGAGAGGGCCATCAGCTGCCCACCCGCCAGGGACAACCACACCGAGTGCCGCGACGGCGGGCGATCGGCTGGTCAGGGGCCGTACCAGCGAGGAGGCAAGAGGCATGAACCATCCTGGACGATCGGCCCGTACGCTCCGACGGGTGGTGGCGCTGCTCAGCGCCGTACTGCTGGGAACGGGCCTGCCCGTCATCGCGCCGACACCCGCAGGTGCCGACCCGGTCGGGTACGTCCGGCTGGCGCACCTGTCCCCCGACACTCCTGCGGTCGACGTCTACCTCACCACCGAGCCCGCATCAGCCGAGCCCCAGGTCTTCCCGGCCGTCGGTTACGGGGTGCTCTCCGACTACCTGCCGCTGGCCCCCGGCCGGTACGCGGTGGCGATGCGTACCGCTGGTGCCCCGGCCACCGACCCACCGGTGCTGACCACCGAGGTGGCGGTGACGGCCGGTAAGGCGTACACGGTGGCCGGGGTCGGCCGCTACGCCGACCTGGGACTTCGGGTGCTCGACGACGACCTGACCGCTCCGGCGAAGGGCCGGGCGAAGGTACGGGTCATCCAGGCATCCGTACGGGCACCCCTGCTGGACGTGGCCACGGTCGACGGCCCCACCATCGCCAGCGGCGTCCAGTTCGCCACGACCACCCCGTACACGCAGGTGGAGCCGGGCAGTTGGAAGCTGCGGCTGGAGGCGACCGGCATGACGCCGGCGACAGGCGACATGACCGTCGACAAGGGGGTCGTCTACTCCCTGCTGGTACTCGACGATCAACAGTCCGGGCTCAGCACCGAACTACGGATCGACGCCGAGGGCGACATGGTCGTACCCGCCGGCAACCTGACGGGCAGCACATCCGAGCAGGGTGACATGTCGTACCCCCTGGTTGCGCTCGGGGTCGTGGCGCTGCTGGCGGTCGTGGTGACAGCAGCGGCGCTCGTGCTCCGCCGGCGGGCACGTCACACGCAGTGACAAAGATGGATCGACGCCTACTCCGACTGGGCGGCGAGTTCCCGGGCCCGATCCCGGGCGGCTTCGAGCGCGGCCAGCAACGCGGCGCGTACCCCATGGTTCTCCAGCTCGCGGATGGCGGAGATGGTGGTACCGGCCGGCGAGGTCACCGCCTCGCGCAGCTTGACCGGATGCTCACCGGAGTCGCGCAGCATCACCGCGGAGCCGATCGCGGTCTGGACGATCAGCTCATGGGCGACCTGGCGGGGTAGGCCGAGCAGGATGCCGGCATCGATCATCGCCTCGACCAGCAGATAGAAGTACGCCGGGCCGGATCCCGACAGCGCGGTGACCGCATCCTGCTGTGACTCGGGCACCTGGATGGTGGCCCCGAGCGGGGTGAACATCTCCTCGGCCAGCGCGAGATGCTCCTCGGTCGCGTACGACCCCGGCGAGATCGCGGTCATCGCCTGGTCGACCAGTGCCGGCGTGTTGGTCATCACCCGGACGACCGGGGTGCCCTCCGACAGTCGACGGCCGAAGAAACTCGTCGGCAGGCCGGCGCAGAGCGAGATCACCAACTTGTCGGCGGGTACCTTCGGCCCGATCTCGTCGAGCAGCCCGGCCGCGTCCTGTGGCTTGACCGAGATGGCCAGCACTTCCGCCTCGGTCACTGCGGTCATGTTGTCCACCACCCGTACGCCGTAGCGGGCGGCCAGTTCGGCGGCGCGTTCCGGACGGCGGGCGGTGGCCAGCAACCGGTCCGCCGGCCAGCCGGACCTCAGCAGGCCGGAGAGCATCAGCTCACCGATCTTGCCCGCGCCGATCACGGCGACGGTGTGCACTCCGGCACGGTCCGCCGGTACGTCGTCGACGGCGACCGCCATCTCCGTTCCCCTTCCAGATCTTCCCCGAGCCGGCCGCAGCGCGGGCCGGTTGAGCCGCAGCAGGGCGGCCGGTTGAGCCGCAGCAGGGCGGCCGGTTGAGCCGCAGCAGGGCGGCCCCGTCGTTCGACAGGGCCGCCCGGTGTCCACTGCTAGCTGCCGAAGAAGACCTCGGCCTCGGCGTACCGCTCCAGCGGCACGGTCTTCAGCTCGCGGGTGGCGTCGGCCAACGGCACCCGGACGATGTCGGTGCTCTGCATCGCCACCATCTTGCCCCAGTCGCCATCGTTGGCCGCGTCGATCGCGTGCAGGCCAAGCCGGGTGGCCAGCACCCGGTCGAACGCGCTCGGGGTGCCACCGCGCTGGATGTGCCCGAGCACGACCGTGCGGGCCTCCTTGCCGGTCTTGGCTTCGAGCTGCTCGGCCAGCCACTGACCGATACCGCCGAGCCGGACGTGGCCGAACGCGTCGAGCTCCTGGTTGTGCAGCTGCATCTGGCCGTCGAGCGGGTGGGCGCCCTCGGCCACCACCACGATCGGGGCGTACTGCTTCTGGAACCGCTTCTCGACGTACGTCGCGACCTGGTCGACGTCGAACTGACGCTCGGGCAGCAGGATCACGTTGGCCCCACCGGCGAGACCGGCGTGCAGGGCGATCCAGCCCGCGTGCCGGCCCATCACCTCGACCACGAGGGTGCGGTGGTGGCTCTCCGCCGTGGTGTGCAGGCGGTCGATCGCCTCCATCGCGATGTTGACGGCGGTGTCGAAGCCAAACGTGTAGTCGGTGGCACCGAGGTCGTTGTCGATCGTCTTCGGCACCCCGATGACCTTGACGCCGAGCTCGTGCAGCTTGGTGGCGACACCGAGGGTGTCCTCGCCGCCGATCGCGATCAGCGCGTCGACGCCCTGCTCGGCGAGGTTGTCCTTGATCCGCTCAACCCCGTTCTCGATCTTGAACGGGTTGGTCCGGGAGGACCCGAGGATCGTGCCGCCACGGGGCAGGATGCCGCGTACGTCCGCGATGTCGAGCGGCCGGGTCAGCCCCTCCAACGGGCCACGCCACCCGTCACGGAATCCCACGAACTCGTGTCCGTAGGTGGCCACGCCCTTACGTACCACCGCCCGGATGACCGCGTTCAGACCTGGGCAGTCGCCACCGCCGGTGAGCACGCCGATACGCATGATCTGCTCATCCTCCTGGAGCATCAGGTAAGCCCAATCAAGCCCCAGGTTCGAAGTCACGTCAGACCGTCGGCGTCGTTGCCGGCCCGGGGCGGGCCGTCATTGCGCACTGTAGTCGCCTCGCCGGAGGCAAACCAGCTTGCCCCTGTACGGCCACCCGGAAGATCCCCTTGATCAGGGAACTGAGGCGAGACACGCCGACGACACGCCGGAGTCGGCCCGCCGATCACCGCGATCTTGAAAGGGCTCGGAAGGGTCAGCCACCCATGGCCCGCCAACGGGCCAGATTGTGTCGGGCGTCCACCAGGGCGTCGTGGCGGTCCGCAGCGGCATCGGGCAGCGGCGGTCGCCCCCGGTCGTCCCAGAGCTGCCGCAACTCCTTGGTGTACCGGGGAATCTCCCTCGGCAGCTCCGGCATCGCCCCCCACAGTTGGGCGAGCACCACGTGGTCGTACGCGGCGTACCAGGCCCACAACTCCAACTGCTCTGTCGGTCGGTCCCGTACCGGCTCCATCAGGAAGTCGTAGAGATCGTCCCGGATGCGCTGTCGGGATCGCCAGGCCCGGTCCGCCGGCGAGGGCAACTTGTCGAGGACGTGGCGACGCACCCAGGGCACCGCCCGGGAGTCGTCGAACTCGGTCGAGACCGCGTAGAACTCGCGGCCGTACTCATCGACGACGCCGATCGACACCAGGTCGATGCTCCGGCCGTCCTCGATGAACTCGCAGTCGTAGAAATAGCGGTAAACCATCACCGCCATCTTCGCCGACCGGGCCCACCGGCCAACCGGCGGGGCGGCCAACCGGCGGGGCGGAGATGTGAAACCCCGGTGCGCCGAGACAACTAGCGGAAACCGGACACTGTCGAAAAACCATGATGCGAGAACCAGAATGTGTCCAGAAAACGATGGACGTTCATCACATCCGGCGGGTCGCCACACATTCCGGATCGCCGACATTCCCGATCGACCCTGGCCGCGAAGTGGCCCACCTCGGCCGATCGGCCAGCTGTCCGCGCCCGGCCGGAGCAGGCGTCCAGTGCCTGCTCCGGCCGGTCACGGCACCCCGCGGCCCCAACCCGCCACCGCCCCCGTACGGCCCCCACCCAGCAGCGGATCTGAACATCAGAATGACCGCTGTCAGGCCTCAGAACTGTCACAGAAGCGATTTCGGGGGTGTACAGCACGCGACAGGGCAGTCATGATCTGATGTGTACCGCTGCCGGATGAAAACCGGTGTCAGTTCACCTTGCACTCGGCGGACACCCAGTCCAGCGAGGAGCAAGATGTGGTCCTTAACCGGGGAGGGGTTGGGCCGTGGAGGTTCGCCTGCCGGAGCCGGGTGACGCGCTCACGGGCGTGGACATGTTCGCCGGCCTCGAGCCGGAGGTGCGGCAACGGGTGATCGCTGCGGCGGTGCCCCGCACCTACCGCAAAGGTCAACTGCTGTTCGTGGAGAACGACCCGGGCGAGTCGCTGATCGTGCTCCGCCGGGGCGCGGTGGCGGTGTTCCGTACCGCCCCGACCGGCGAGCGCGCCGTGCTGACCGTGCTCCGACCACCAGACGTACTCGGTGAAGTGTCCCTCCTGGACGCCTCCACCCGGTCGGCGTCGGCCGAGGCCATCGAGGACTGCGCGGCGCTCGCCCTGTCGCGGGGCGCGTTCATGGAGTTGGTCCACTCCAACCCACGCATCCTCGACGCGGTGATGCGGTCGTTGGGTGGCCTGATCCGCCGGCTCACCGAGCAGAACGCCGACCACGTCTTCCTCGACCTGCCGGGGCGGGTCGCCAAGACCCTGGTCCGGCTGGCCGGGGAGAGCCAGGCCCCGATGATCACGATCGAGCTCAACCAGAGCCAGCTCGCCGAGATGGCCGGCGGCTCACGGCAGAGCGTCAACCAGGCCATCGGATCTTTCGCCAGCCGGGGTTGGCTCCGTACCGAGGGGCGGCGGATCGTCGTCACCGACGTCGCCGCGCTACGTCGCCGGGCCGGCATGGCCGACCGCTGAGCCCTCGACCAAACGGTCAACCCGACCATCGCTGGCCCAATAGCCGATCGGCTGATCGACTGTAGACCGAATTGCCTGCAGCCCCTGCCGATCGACGTAATAAAAAAGCGTCCCGGTTACCGATATCGGTAACCGGGACGTTTAGTTCGTTAGCGCGCAAATCAGGGCTGGGTGCTGGTCGGGCCGACCCAGTCCGTGCCTTCCTTGCCGCCGGTCGGGCCGACCCAGTCGGTCTGCTCGCCACCCACGATTCCCTGGGCCTGCAGCATGGCCAGGGTGGCTGCGTCCACGTCGACCATCTCCCCCGCGGAGTGGTTGACCCCGTCGCCGTCGGTCCACTCCCCGTCAAGCCGGACGTACACCATTGAGCTATCTCCCAACTTCTGATCAATGATTTGGCCGACTGACTGTAGCCCGATTCACCGGTCGTTGGACTGTCCACTAACCAACAGCCGGGTTCCCGACACTCGACCAGTGAGGCGATACTCAGCTCTGGTGACCGCCGGTTGCCGAATCGGCCGCCCAGCAATAATCGGCCGAACGCGACAGACCTGACCGACCACCGGAGGAGGCGACATCCCCGCTCCGTGTGCCCAGTGCGGCCGGCCCGCTGCCGCCGACGACCGCTTCTGTGGTGGTTGCGGGACCGAGCTGACACAGGCCTGTCCACATTGTGATCGTCCGTTGGCCGCCGACGCAGCCTTCTGCACGTCGTGCGGCAAGCCCCGCCCCAGCGGGGTTCCAAAGTCGCCGACCGCGGTGCAGGAGGACCGACGCCGGGTCAGTGTCCTCTTCGTCGACCTCATCGACTTCACCCCGTACGTCGAACGTGCCGACCCGGAGCTGGTCCGGGGCATGCAGACCGGGTTCTTCTCGGCAGCCCGGCGGGTGGTCGGCCAGTACGGCGGTGTGGTGGAGAAGTACATCGGAGACGCGGTGATGGCACTGTTCGGTGCGCCCGTGGCCACCGAGACCGACGCGCTGCGCTGCGTACGTGCCGGGCTGGAGCTGCAACGTGTGCTCACCCGGTACGCCCCGGCCGGTGCCGACGGGCTGCGTTTCCGGGTGGGTGTGGCCACCGGTGAGGCGCTGGTCGACGTGGCCGCCGCCCGGGATGGTGGTCAGGCCATCGTGGCCGGTGACGTGGTCAACACCGCATCGCGTATGCAGTCGGTGGCGCCACCCGGCGGGGTGCTGGTGTGTGGCACCACCTACGCGCTGACCAAGGACGGAATCCAGTTCGAGGAACAGCCCCCGGTGACGCTGCGCGGCCGGTCGTCGCCGACCGAGGTGTGGCTGGCCCGGGCTGTCGTGCTGCGCCAGCCGCCGGACCGCGAACCGGACACGACCCCACTGATCGACCGTGAGCACGAGCTGGGTCTGTTGGTCAACGCTCTGCACCGGTGCACCCGGGACCGGATACCCCAGGTGGTCGCGGTGTTCGGTCAGGCCGGCATCGGCAAGAGCCGACTGATCCGCGAGCTGTTCCGGCATGCCGAACGGCTCGTCGACCAACCGTTGACCTGGCGCACCGGACGCTGCCCACCGTTCGGGGAGAACGTCACGTTCGCCGCGTTGGCCGACATCGTCAAGGCCGAGGCCGGCATCCTCGACACCGATCCGGCCAGTGCTGCGGCGGCCCGACTGAAGTCGGCGCTGGAGGAGTTGGTCGGGCCGGGCGAGGCGGACCGCCTCGGCGACGCGCTGCGTCCACTCGTCGGCCTACCCGGCCCCAACCTGCCCGCCGAGGAGACCGAGTCGGCCTGGCGAAGGTTCCTGATCGCGCTGGCGGCCCGCCGGCCGACGGTGCTGGTCTTCGAGGATCTGCACTGGGCCGACGATGCGATGCTGCGTTTCGTCGAGCTACTCGGCGCAGCCGCCCGTGACATTCCGCTGTTGCTGCTCTGCACCGCCCGGCCCGAACTGGTCAACCGCGACCCGAGCTGGGCCGGCACCATCACCGGCTCGCTGACCATCACGCTGCCGCCACTGCGCAACACCGGCATCGCCTCGCTCTACACCCACATATTCGGGCAGTCCGCCTTCCCCACCGAGATGCTCAGCCCGCTGGTGGAGGTCGCCGACGGCAACCCGCTCTACGCCCACGAATACGTGCGGATGCTCATCGAGCAGGGGACGTTGCGCCAGTCCGGCCGGGGCTGGTCGATGGAGAAGCAACACGACCTGCCGATGCCGGACAGCGTGCACTCCGTCATCGCCAACCGGGTCGACCTGCTCGACACCAAGGACCGCATGGTGCTGCTGGCGGCCTCGGTGGTCGGAATGCAGTTCTGGCCGGGGGCGGTCGCCGCGGCGCTCGGTCAACCGGTCGAGTCGGTCGAACGCGCGCTACGCCGCCTGGAGCAGCGCGACTTCGTACACGAGCAGCCGGCCTCGACCATGGCCGGGCAGTCCGAGTTCCGGTTCCGGCACGTACTGGTGCGCGACGTCTGCTACCAGCGGCTGCCCCGTACCGAGCGGGTCGCCCGGCACGAGCGCACCGCCGACTGGCTGGACGCGCTGTCGCGGAGCCGGGACACCGACCTGGCCGAGGTCCTCGCCCATCACCGCTGGGCCGTCCACGAGATCGCCCGTACCCTCGACATGAACACCGACCGGTACGCCCCGGCCGCTCGTGCGGCGCTGCACCGCGCGGCCCGACGGGCGTACGCGCTACACGCACTCGACGCTGCGGCCAGTCACACCGAACGGGCACTGGGGCTCGCCGACGACCGTGACGTCCTCGGCCAGCTACAACTGGAACTACTCAGCAGTGAGATCTCCATCTATCGGAACAGCGCCAAGTTCCTGTCCGGCGGCGGTATCGCGCAACTCACCATGCTGGCCGACCAGCTGCTGATCAACGGTGATCCCGCCAGCGCGGCCCGCGCGTGGACGTTGTTGGGACGGGGTGCCTGGCTCCAGGCCAACCGCTCCGGTGCGTTGTCCTACCTGGATCGGGCCATCAAGTTGTTCGAAACGCTCCCCGACAGTGTCCAGAAGGCCGAGGCCTACGCTGAGGTGGGCCGGCTGCACATGCTCAACTTCGAGCGTGATCCAGCGATCGCCTCAGCCGGGGCGGCTGCTGACATCGCCGCGCGGCTGGGCCTGGTCGAAACCCAGACCGAGGCACGGATAACGGTGGCGATGGCCCGCTATCAGGCCGGAAACCGGGCCGGGCTCGACGAGCTGCACGCCGCAATGGAGTTCTGCCGTAGCAACCAACTGCTCGCCCTGCCCCGGGCGATGCAGAACCTCGCCTACGCGGTCGCCGAGGAGGGTGACTGGATCCAGTCCGATTCCCTGCTCACCGCTGCGGCGGCAGCTCAGGGATCAGCCCTGAGAACCGGCTACTCGGCCGAGGCGATGCGCGCCTACTTCGAAGGCGAGTTCGACAAACTGCTGGTGGCGGCAGATGCCTTCGCCAACACTCCGAGCGGGCGCTGGGACATGCAGGTCCGGGGCCTACGGGCCTGCATACGCGTGTTGCGCGGTGAGCCGGTGCCCGGCGCACCGGAGATCGACGGGCCGGCCGGTGACACCACCACGGACGGCGACGGTACTGCTGCCCTGCCGGGCGGTAACGACCAGCATGCGCAGCCACGGTCCGGCACGGACGGTGGTCGGCACCGTCCGAAGGTCACCGGTCCGACCCCCGACGACATCACCGACGCCCTCGACACGGCCCGACGCAGTGGTTTCCACCGACCGCACTGGACCATGCTGGGCATGGGCGCGCTGTGTCGGGCGCTGGAGGCACGCCGCGCGGAGGCCGCCGAACTGCTGGACGAGTTGGCCGATTCCTGGTCGGCGGTGCCGGCCCTGGCCAGCGGTGAGTGGGTCGCCGCAGCCGCGTTCGCCGCAGCTCTGGTCAGCCGCGACGCGGCTGTACGGGTGCGCGGCATGCTGGACCGGGTCGGTCACCGGACGCCGTGGGCCGATGCCGCCCTGCGTACGGTGACCGCCGCAGTCGCCGCTGCTGACTGCGACCATGCACGGGCCGGGCAGCTCTACACGGCCGCAGCGGAGATCTACACGCAGATTCCGGCCATCACCGATCGGATGCTGGCACTGGCACTGGCCGCCGGCGAGCTGGACCGGGCGGGCAACCGATCCGCAGCCCAGTCAGCGCTCTCTACGGTCAGTTCGTTCGCCTGGCGCAACGAGGCACCGGGGTTGCTGCTGCTCAGCAGCGCCCCTCGACGCAACGGTGGTGGTCGGGCCCTCCTCGTCTCCTGAGCGGCCCGACCGACCACAACCTCGACCGATCGATGGATCCACGCCGATCATGGACCGTGACGGTCGCCGGACCGGCCGGAGCGGATCACGCGGCGATCGGCTCGGCAGGCTCGGTGTCGTCGACCCTGGCCTGCTGGTTCTTGACCTTCTGGGCGTACATGTCCACGTATTCGCGGCCGGAGAGTTCCATCAGTTCGTACATGATCTCGTCGGTGATGGCCCGTTCGACGAACCGGTCGCCGGTCATCCCCGCGTAGCGGGAGAAGTCCAGCGGCTCCCCGAACCTGATCTTCACCCGCTTGATCTTGGGAATCAGCTTGCCGGGCGGCTGGATCTCGTCGGCGTTCAGCATCACGACCGGGATCACCGGCGCACCGCTGTCCAGGGCCAGCCGGGCCACCCCGGTCTTGCCCCGATAGAGCCGGCCGTCCGGTGAGCGGGTGCCCTCCGGGTAGATCCCCGCCAGGTTCCCCTGCCGTAGCACCTGCAACTGGGTGTCCAGTGCGGCCCGGGCGGCCCGGCCACCGGACCGGTCGACCGGGATGGTGCCGGTACCGACGAAGAACATCTTCGTCAGCCAGCCCTTGATCCCCTTCCCGGTGAAGTATTCGGCCTTCGCCACAAATGTCACTTTACGCTTGACCATCAGCGGCATGAAGATCGAGTCAGCGAACGACAGGTGGTTACTGGCAAGGATCGCCGGCCCGGTGTCCGGAACGTTGTCCCGCCCCTCGACCTGCGGCCGGAAGACCAGCCTCAGCCAGGGGCCGAGAATGATGTACTTCATCAGCCAGTACAGCACCGGTGGTCCTTCCCGAAGATCTCGTGCCCCACGCCAGCCGGGCGTCCCGGTCAGGCGACCCGGGGCGGCCACGCCGAGAACGCCAACCCGGCGGGCGGAACTGTCGGCAATGAGCCTACGAAGCAAGCACGGCACACCACAACGCACTCCCGGAACCGGTGGCCGCCGTGTCACGATTCAAGGCACGGCGTACGCGGATCAGCGTCGTCGCAACGGTCGGGCGCGCAGCGCCGGTAGGGAGGGGTATCCGGTGTCAGCGGGTGGTGCCCGCCGCGGGCGGCGGGACAACGGGCTCGACGCGACGGAGTACGCCGTCGCCGGCGACGTGGACCCGCGGGTCGGTGAACACCTGCTCGACGTGCTGGCGGCAGGTGGCATCGCCGCCTACCTACAGCCGTCCGCCGACCTCAATCCGGTGACCAGGACCACCACCGTCCCGCCCCGGCCGGTGGACCGCCTCTACGTCGACCGGGTACACCTGACCACCGCCCGTGATTACCTGACCCAACTCGCCGAGGAGGGCATGCCTCCACCACCGCCCAGCAACGAACCGGACATCGACGCCGAATGGGCCAAGATCGTCGCCGGTTACGACACCGAGGTCAAGGTCGACGCCCGCCCCTGGCCGGCCGCCGAGGACGTACCCGCCGACCAGGAAGGGGTCCCCGATCGGACCCCTGACGAGGCGACCGACACACCGGCGGCCCCGACCGCCACCGCCGTACGCCCCGGCCCCGCCACCACCGAGGTACGACCTCTGCTCTCGGCCACCGACATATCCGGCATCTCAGTGGGCAACCGGGCGGACGACCCGTCACTGCTGGACGGCCTGGACACGTTCGGCGCGGACCTGCCGGACGACCCGGACGAGGGCTACACCCCACCGCCCCCGCCGCCACTGCCCCAGGTGTCGAAGTTCGCGGTCACGGCCGTACTCGGCATCATCGTCGGTTTTGCGCTGCTGCTCTTTCCGAACCTGCTGCCCATCGACCGCACCCTGGTCACGATCATCGGCTTCCTCGGCATCATCACCGGCTTCGTCACCCTGATCTGGCGACTCCGGCCGGGCGACGAGGAGGACGACGACGACCCCGACGATGGAGCAGTCGTCTGACCGGAAGGGGCCCGTTTCGCGAGACACTCGACACTTCTCGAACCGCGTGTAACATTCGCGAAACTTCACCTCAGTAGGAATACTGCTGTAAGTCACCTCCCCCTCACGCCACCCGGGCGTCCGGCGTTCGCGGTGGTCCCCTCGCCCGGAACCGGGGTGCCCGGATGCGACAGAGTTCCCTCGTGGTGGTTTCCAACCGCCTACCGGTTGACGACAGTGTGGCCCCGGACGGTGCCTGCGAATGGCGGCGCAGTCCCGGCGGTCTGGTCACCGCCCTCCACCCACTCCTCCAACACGTTCCCGCGACCTGGGTGGGCTGGGCCGGCGGCACCGGTCCCGCGCCCGCCCTCTCCGACATCGACGGCGTACGCATGCACACCGTGCCGTTGAGCCACGACGACGTACGGAACCACTACGAAGGCTTCGCCAACTCCACCCTGTGGCCGCTGTTCCACGACGCCGTCGAGCAGCCGGTCTACCACCGGCGGTGGTGGGAGGCCTATCAACGGGTCAACCAGCGGTTCGCCGACGCCGCCGCCCAGGCGGCCGAACCCGGTGCGACCGTCTGGATCCAGGACTACCACCTGCAACTGGTGCCCGGTCTACTCCGTGCCCAACGCCCGGACCTGCGTATCGGCTTCTTCCTGCACGTGCCGTTCCCACCGCCGGAGTTGTTCATGCAACTGCCGAGGCGGGCCGAACTGCTCAACGGCATGCTCGGCGCCGACCTGGTGGGCTTCCAACGCGCGCAGGCGGCGCACAACTTCGCCCAACTCGCCGCCAAGGTGCTGAACCTGCCCGCCACCGACCACCGGATCGCCGTCCAGGGTCGGGAGGTGCAGATCGGGGCCTTCCCGGTCTCCATCGACATGACGGAGATGGAAGCCCTGGCCCGTCGACCGGACGTGGTGGCCCGCGCCCGCCAACTACGACACGACCTCGGCGACCCGCAGCACGTCATCCTCAGCGTCGACCGGATGGACTACACCAAGGGCATCGAGCAACGGCTCAAGGCGTACAGCGAACTGATCGCCGACGGCCACGTGAAGGTCCGCGACACGGTGATGGTCCAGGTGGCCATACCGAGCCGGGAACGGGTCGAGCAGTACCAGGTCCTGCGGGACCGGGTGGAACGTGAGGTCGGCCGGATCAACGGTGAGTTCGGGCGGGTCGGCGAACCCGCCATCCACTACCTGACCCAGCATTTCGACCGTGCCGAGTTGGCCGCCCTGTACCGGGTCGCCGACATCATGGCGGTCACCCCGCTACGGGACGGCATGAACCTGGTCGCCAAGGAGTACGTGGCCGCCCGGGTCGACGACAGCGGCATCCTCGTACTCAGCGAGTTCGCCGGCGCGGCAGCGGAGTTCTCACAGGCGTACCAGGTCAACCCGCACGACCTCGACGGCCTCAAGCTGACCCTCACCCAGGCCCTACGCGCCAGTCCCAGCGACTCGACCAATCGGATGCGGGGAATGCGGGCCCACCTACGCAAGCACGACATCCGGGCCTGGGCCCGGGCCTATCTCACCGAACTGGACGAGACCGGCACCCTGGCCGCCCGGCTGACCGCGACCTAGTGCCGTACTGCAGGGCCCCTTCTCATCCGAAGACCGACGAGAAGGGGTCCTGTCTTGCAGCTCAGCGGGATGGAATCTTCTCCAGCCAGTCGAGCAACGCGTCGATCGGCTCACGCCACCGGGCGTCGAGCATCAGATCGTGGCCCATGCCCGGGAAGAGCAACGGTGCGCCGCCGTACCGTCGGGCCGCCCGCCGCAACGCCGCAGCCGGCACCACCCGGTCGTCCGGGCTGCCCAGCACCAGCACCGGCGGGTTGCCCACGGCCGGTTCCGGGTCACGCTGCATCAGCAACTGCCACTGGGCCCGCTTACCGGCCCGGCCCAGGCGACCGGCGTAGCCGCGAGCGGTCGCGACGGGCAGTTCCCGACTGAACAACTGGCGGCGACTGAGCCGCAGCCGACCGCCGACGATCGCGGGAAGGGTGCCGATCGGATTGCGGCGCAACGCCGTCCCAAACGTCCCCCAACCACCAAGCACCGGCGCAACCATCACCCCGGCCCGGGCCGGGTAACGCGCCAGGGCATGGGCCACCACAAGGCCACCGGCACCGTGCCCCACCAGCACCGCCTGACTTGGCAGGCCCGCAGCCACCTGGACCACGTCATGCGCGTACGCCCGCAGCGTGGCCTCCGGCGCAGCGCCGCTGCCGCCGTGCCCGCGCAGGCTCATCGCGTGGGCCGGAAATCCCCGCGACGCCGCGTGCTCCAGCCAGTTCTCGGCGAACGCCCAGGCACCATGGCCGAAGCCCGGTACGAACAGCACCGGCGGCTTGCCCTCGTCGACCTCGGGAGTGGCGGTGAGCACCTCCCGGCGTACCGGCCGCACCGGATGCGCCCAGTCCCGCGCCCGCATCACCCGGACCTGTCCGTTCCTCGCGCTCACCGAACCCACCCTCCGTTCGCGACTGCGGGGCTCGCAAGCTCACTCCTCGCGCTCACGCTGGCACCTCCAACTCGTCCAGCGTGCGCTGCAACGCCCGCAGATAGTCGACGTGGCCGATCTCGAACCAGTGCCGGCTGGTGTCCTTGACCTTCGCCCGGTTGAACCGGCGGCCGGCCTCGGCCTCGATCCGGGTCCCGAAGGCAGCCGCCCGTTCCGGGGCGGTCTCCCGCAGCTTCAGCAGCCGGGCGACGGCCACGCTCTGCCAGTGGACCAACGGAAACATCCCGGAATCGGGCTGTAGCAGACCGGTGACGGCCAGCGTCGGATAGCGCCGAGGGAAGGCGTTGAGGTAGAGCGTCGGGCGGCCCGACGCGTCCGTACCCAGGATCTCCGGAGCCAGGAACTCGAACCGTGGCAGGTACCCGGTGGCGAATACGACCAGGTCCGGCTCGATCTCCTGACCGTCGGTCAGCTCGACGCTGTAGGACCGGAACCGGGCGATCTCGGGTACCGGTGTGATCAGGCCGTGGCCGAGGTAGTAGACGAGCTGGCTGTTGGCGATCGGATGGGTCTCATAGACCTTGTGGTCCGGGCGGGGCAACCCGAAGCGGGTCAGGTCCCCCACGGTCAGTCGCAGCGTACGGTGGAACAGCCACTGACGCAGCCGCAACGGCAGCCGCATGGCCAGTACCTGGTCGTTGACCTGATCCGTCGGGCGGCCCAGCACGTACTTCGGGGCGTACCAGTAGCCGCGTCGGCTGGAGTGCCAACACTTGGCGGCCTGCTGTCCGGCCTCGACGGCGATGTCGCAGCCGGTGTTCCCGGCACCAACGACCAGCACCCGTTTGCCGCGCAGCTGCGTCGCCTCCTTGTACGCCGACGCGTGCATGACCTGGCCACGGAACTCGTCCAGACCGTCGTACGACGGCAGCTTCGGGGACCAGTTGTGTCCGTTGGCCACCACGACGGCCGCGTATCGGGAGGTACGTTCGGTGCCGTAGCCGCCGGTGCTGCGGGTGGTGACGTCCCACCGGTGCCCGTCCACCGGCTCGACCCGTACCACCTCCGTGCCGAACCAGATGTGCGGCCGTAGGTCGAAGTGGTCGGCGTACCGTTCCAGATAGGACAGAAGCTGGCTGTGGTGCGGGTAGTCCGGCCACGAGTCCGGCATCGGGAAGTCAGGGAACTGGGTGAACGGCTTCGACGAGATCAGATGTGTACTGGCGTAGACCGGGCTCCGGTCGTGCCGCCAGTTCCAGGCTCCGCCGACGCCGGTCTCCCGCTCGTAGCAGTCGACGTCGAAGCCGTACTCCTTGAGGTTCTTGATTGCGGTCAGGCCGCTGGCTCCGGCCCCGATGACGCAGACCGTGCCGCCCCGGTCGTAGACCGAGCGGCCGTCCGGTCGGACGGTGGCACTCCCGGCATGGTGGTCTTCGACCAGAAAGTCTGAACTGTCATGGTCGGCGGAGGTAGACACCAAGTTTCTCCTTGTTTCCGCACGAAAGCCGAACTGCCGCCGAATCCTCTCGACTCGGGTCACCCTTTGTCCAGCCCGTGACCACACCAGTTTGCCGGCCATCCCCCTCTGCCCCGGTGCCTCGGCTTGAGGCGTGCAGGGCTTGACCGCCGGATACGCGCCTACCGCCGTACCGCGTACTGAAGTGCGGCAAGCAGCCCGCCAAGCGTGGGCTGACCCAGCGAGGCCTCCCGCACCGCCGCATAGATCGCCCTGAGCGGTTCCGGTCCACGAACCTTGCGGATGACCACGGCCGGGTGCCGATTTGCCAGGCCCAGTTCGGGGATCAGACTGACCCCGAGGCCAGCGGCAACGAACCCCTGTGCCGTGGGGTAGTCCTCGCTCTGCACCACGAAGTTCGGGGTGAAGCCCGCTGCGGCGCAGCCGTCGAGGATCGCGTCCAGGCAGGGCCCCGGCCACTCGCTGCCGACCCATGGTTCGTCGGCGAGATCAGTCAGGTCGACTACCCGCTTCGAGGCGAGTCGGTGCCCCTTCGGCAGGACCACCCGGTACGGATCATCGATCAGGTGCACGAGGTGGATGCCCTGTTGAAGCCGATCGTCGGGGCGTACCACGATGGCGAGGTCCGCCCGGCCCTGGGTCACCTCCGGTAGCGGGTCTTCGGGGTCGGACATCTTGAGGTCGATCCGCACACCCGGATGCTCCTCGCGCAACCGGGCGACGGCAGGTGCCACCAGCGTGGCACCCGCCGTGGCGAAATAGCTGATCGTCACGTGCCCCGTACGCCCGGCTCGCAGATCGGCCAGCGCCGTCTCCGCTTCGGCGATCTGCCTGTCGATGATGGCGGAATGCTCGGTGAGCAGGCGACCGGCTGCGGTGGGCCGCACCCCACGGCCGACACGCTCGAGTAGCGCGACCCCGGCCTGCTTCTCCAGCGCCGCCACCTGCTGACTCACGGCGGACGGCGTATATCCCAGATTCGCCGCCGCAGCGGTCACCGACCCCGTGGTGACCACGGCACGAAGTACCTGCATGCGCCGCACGTCGAGCATGTAGCAAATCTTAACGGTACGTACAGAACCTTTCACTTGTCCTGTCAGGTTCTCTCGGGCACCGTGCACAGCAGGATTACCGGCCAGAGAGGCGGAAACGATGGTCAATGGCGGACGCAACTCGTTGACGCGGGTCGGCGTACTCGCACTGCTGTGGGGGTCCGCCTTCCTGTGGATCAAGCTGGCCTTGGACAACGGACTGACCCCGATCCAGATCACCTTCATTCGCTCCGGGCTCGGAGCGGTCGTCCTTCTCGTCCTGGCCCGTACCGCACGCCAGCGCCTGCCACGTAACCGGGCGACCTGGCGGCATCTCGTCGTGGCCGCCTTCTTTTGCAACGCGCTGCCGTTCTTCCTGTTCAGCATTGGTCAGCAGACCGTCGACTCAGGGGTGGCCGGCGTGCTGAACGCCACCACTCCGCTGTGGTCCCTGCTGATCGGTGTCGCCATCGGCAGGGAGCACGGACTCCGTCCAGCCCGGCTGGGCGGCCTCCTACTCGGATTCGCGGGCACACTGCTGATCTTCGCGCCGTGGCAGAAAGCGGAACTTCTGAGCTGGGGCACCCTCGCCCTGCTCGGGGCTGCGGCTAGCTACGCCGTGGCCTTCGCCTACATGGGACGTAACCTCACCGCCGAGGGCACCGCTCCCCTCGCGATCTCCGCGTCCCAGCTGATCGCCGCTACCGGGTTGGCCGCGCTGGCCCTGCCCGCCGACGGAACCGCGTCAGTGCCGCTGAATCCCACCGGCGTGATCGCCGTCGTCATTCTCGGAGTCTTCAGCACCGGATTCACCTTCCACCTCAACTACCGACTCATCGCGGAGGAGGGTGCGACCAGCGCTGCCACCGTCGGATATCTGCTACCGGTGGTCTCGGTGGCGTTGGGGGCGATCGTGCTCAACGAGAAGCCCGGCTTCCAGGTCTTCCTGGGGATGATCGTCGTACTCGTCGGCGTCGGAATGACGCGCCGGCGGAACGGGTCCCCGCAGACCGCTACGGCCACGCTGGCTGTCACCACCGCACCACGTCCGGGCCACACCAACCGTCGAAACCGCGCGGAGTCCGAACCGTGTGCTGCGCCACCTGGACGGGCAGGCACCTGATGCAAGGAAGGACCCCTTCCGGTCGCATTCTGCACGCAGAGAGGCCCTTCCTTGCTCCCGTACCTGGAGGGCAGGTTGGCGGGCGGGAGCAGCCCACCGGCCGGATCAGGCCTCGACGAATTGGGCGGCGAACGACTCGGCGGGTGGGATCGGGGTGATGACGTCGATGAGCACGCCATCCGGAGCGGCGACGATGAAATGTCGCTGCCCGAACTCCTCGCTCCGCAACGGAAGCTCCAGTTTCAGGCCGGCCCGGACCACCAGGCGCTCGTACTCGGCATCCACATCGGCCACCTCGAAGTTCAGGATCAGCCCCTGCACCGGGGACCGGTACGCCGCCGGCAGCGTTTCGTGGGTGTGGTCCAGCAGCGCCAGCTCGTAGTGCGGCGGCTCCGGTCGCCGCAGACTGACGTACCAGTCGGCCTCGAAGGTCGTCTCGAACCCGAAGTGCCGGGTGTAGAAGGTGTGGGATTCGGCGATCCGCCGGGTGCAGATGACCGGATAGAAGCTGGTCAGGTTCATGTCTGGCACTCCTCCACAAGATGCGTACCCTGGGTATGTTTCTTGCGGCGAAGGTAGTTGCGTACCCTGGGTATGTCAAACGGGAGGCAAAAGTGGGTACGACATCGCGGACCAAGGCTGAGCAGCGCCGGGAGACCATGGCGGCGTTGACCGCCGAGGGGCGACGAATGTTCGGCCGCGACGGGTTCGCCGCGGTGAACCTCAACGAGGTGGCCCGAGCCGCCGGGGTGACGAAAGGTGCGCTCTACCACCACTTCGGCAGCAAGACCGGTCTCTTCCGCGCGGTGGTCGAGCAGGTGCAACGCGATGTCGCCGACCGGGTGGCCGCCGCAGCCGACGCGGAGGCCGACCCGTGGTCCCAACTCGTCGCCGGGTGCCAGGCCTTCCTCGCCGCCGGCTCCGACCCGGAGGTGCAGCGGATCATGCTCGTGGACGGTCCGACCGTGCTCGGCTGGCAGGAATGGCGGGCCATGGACGAGGCATCCTCGGTACAACACCTCACCGAGGCGCTCACCTCGTTGATCAAGGATGGGACGCTCAGCCAGCAGCCGGTGGCGCCGTTGACCCGGCTGCTGTCCGGGGCGATGAACGAGACCGCGCTCTGGCTGGCCCAGTCGGCCGACCCGGCCGACCGGGTTGACGCCAGCGCCGCGCTGACCCGGTTACTGGAGGGAATCCGCCTGGTGCCCCCCGGCGTCGGTTCCCAGGCCGCGCAACACGGTCACGCACGGGCCGAGTGAGCGGGTCAGGCGCAGGCCCAGTGGACCAAGGTCAGGCGTGCGCCAGCGGAACCGGGAGCAGAAGGTCGACCAGGACCGGAAAGTGGTCGCTGGCCCGCCGGGTCTGCTCGGTGTCCACCACGTCGTAGTCGGTGACCACGATCTGCGGTGACACGAACAGCGCATCGATCCGGTCGCGCGGATTGGCACACGGGTAGGTGCACCGGTCGCTCCGGTCGGCGGCCACCGCAGTGTCGGTCAGGCCGTCGGCGATCGTACGCCAGGCGGCACCGCCGGAGTTCTCATTGAGGTCGGCGCCGACGATCAGCGGCAGGCGTACGGCGGCCAGGTCCTCCTTCAACAGGGCGGCCTGGCCCGGTCGCTCCGCCGCGTCGGTGGACAGGTGCGAACCGGCCAGCACGAAACGCGCCCGGCCGACCGTGCACTCGGCAAAGGCCGCACCCCGCATGTGCCGGCCCGGGGTGAGTGGAAACTGCCGGTACCAGGTGCGGTGGACACGGACCCGCAGGCTGGTGAGGAGCAGGTTGCCCAGGGCCGGCAGACCGCCCCCGGCCACCACCAGCCCCAACCGGTCCGCCAGGGCGGCGCACTTGTGCCGCCAGCGGAACCGGCGGGGCCCCTCCTGGACGATCACGACGTCCGGCTCGGCCCCACGCACCGCAGCCGCCAGGGCGGCGGTGTCGTCACGCTGGCCGTGCACGTTGTACGACAGCACCCGCAGACGTATCCCCGCAGGTTCCTCCTCGACCGGTTGCCCCTGTGTCACCCGCATCCTCACCTGTCCCGCGACTACCGTCGGCGGGCGAGGTCAGCCGCGCCGATCACACCCGCACTGTTACCCAGTTCCGCCGGCCGCACCTCGGCCATCGGAAGTCTGCCACGTTGCGCCACCGAGTCCATGAAGGACTGTGTGGTGGGGCCGAGCAGGAGGTCCCCCGCGTCGACCACGCCACCGCCGACGACCAGCACCTGTGGGTCCAGGATCTGCGCCAGATCGGCCAGGCCGATGCCGAGCCACTTGCCGAGCTGGGCGAACGCCTCGATGGAGATCGCGTCGTCGGCCTTCGCCGCAGCGGTCACCATCGGGCCGGTGATGGCCTCGATGTCGCCCCCGGCGAGTTCCAGCAACCCGGCTGCGCGGTGTGGCTCCTGCCGGGCACCGGACCGGGCGAAGCGGACCAGGGCACTGCCGCTGGCGTACTGCTCGATACAGCCGAGCCGGCCGCATCCGCACTGGTGCCCGTCCGGCACGGCCAGCATGTGTCCCAGTTCGGCAGCGATGCCGTGGGAGCCGCGTACCAGTTCACCGCTGATCACGATGCCACCGCCGACACCGGTGCCGATGGTGAACATGACCATCGAGTCGTTCGCGTGCCGGGCCGCGCCATAGCGGAACTCCGCCCAGGCGGCCACGTTCCCGTCGTTCTCCACTATCACCGGCAGGCCGACGGCGGACCGGACGTGGTCCCGTAGCGGCTCGTCGCGCCAGGCGAGATTGGGGGCGAAAAGCACGGTCGACCGGTTCGCGTCGATCCAGCCGGCCGCGCCGATGCCCACCGCCTCGATCTGGCGGCCAGCGGCCAACTCCATGACCACCTCGACGATGACATCGCGGGTCTTGGCGGCATCGTCGGCGGGGGTGTCCCGTCGAGTCTGCGCCAACACCGCACCGGCGTCGTCAACGACGCCACCGGCGACTTTCGTGCCACCGACGTCGACTCCGATGGTCAGCGTCACCGCTGCCGCTCCCCTCTGCTTTGCTACAACGTCGTCTGTCGATAGCCAGATCGGCTACCGACGGTCCAACGCATCTTCGTGGTCAGGCCCCGTCGCCTGGCGCGTCATCACCCTCGGGTACGGATGTCGGCATCCGTGATGCGGGCACGACCGGACGCTTGATCGCCTTGTGGGCCATCGGCCTGGCCCCCGAGGACCCGGCTGGCGTCCGTGCCGCGGTCCCGACGGCATCGGCGGTCCCGGCAGCGTCGGCGGGCTGGCCGGCACCGCCGGGACGCCCCTCGGCGTCCGCACGCGTCGCGGCTGCCCAGACATCCTGTTCCGGCGCCGCCCACGAATCATGCCCGGTACGGGTGGCCTTGCGCCACACCCCGTCCCACTGGGCTCCTTCGGTGGCTGCCCCGATGTGACCGGTCGCACTGTCGGTGCTCACCGGATCCGGCCCGGATTCGCTGTCCGGCCCGGATTCGCTGTCCGGCCCGGATTCGCTGTCCGGCTCAGATCGAGTGTCCGACTCGGGCTCGGTAGCCGAGTCGGGCTGCCGGGACGCCTCGCCTGACGGATCGGCCGGGGACGCCGGACCAGCCACGGTCGAGAAGGCCCGCAACAGGCTGGCCACTCCGGCGGCGAAGTCACCGGCACCGGTGGCCAGCCGCTCGGCGAACTCCGGACTCGGGTCCCGCAATGCCGTGACCGCTCGACAGATCGGACACACGCAACATTCGGCACTCCCAGTTGCTAAGTGCCCTCCACCGGCCCCCTGGCCGGCACCCGTCCCCTGACCAGCGGACGGAGATTCGTTCGACGTACCGAGGACCGTAGAAATGATCTCGCCGAGCGGGCCGAACCCACCCTGCCCGGAACCGGTGGCGCCACCCGAGGCGGCCAGGCGGGCCGCAGCCAGAGCGGTGGTGACCAGACGCTCGGCCTCCTCCCGAGCCGAACCCGGATCGATTCCTCCCATGCTCGACTCCTCTACCCCGCCACCGTTCTTCACTTCCGACTCACTGCGCCACACCGGACGCTTCCACCCGCTGCTTGAGCGCCTTCAACGCGGTATCCATGATCATCTTCTCGGCCTTGCGGCGAAACATGCCAAGCATGCCGACCGAGAGCTCCACCGCCAACGTGTAGGTCACCGTCGAGGTGCCGTCGCCGTTGTCGTAGATGTCGTACGACCCGTTCTGCGCCTTCTGCATCCGGGACGGCTGAACCAGGTGCCACTGGATCCGGGAGATGTCCTCGGCGTACTCGTAGGCCAGGGTGTACTCGTCGGCCAACACGCCGGCGTCGAGCACGAACCGGACCTGGCTGGCGTAGCCGTCCTCGTACTCCTGGACCACCTCGACGCTCTTGACGGCCTCGGTCCACTCCGGGTAACGAAGAAAGTCACATATCACCGCCGTCACCCGCTCGGGACGCGCGTCGATGACGATCGACTGGGTGGATAAGTCCGCCATGTGGGGCAGGCTACCCGGTGATCGGGCGCTGACGGCCGGCCGGCTCGCACCGACTCGCCGGGTCGGTGACCGCCGACCGGGCAACCTGCCTGGACAGGGTGGCCATCCGGCGGGGTAGGTTCGGCATTGCCGGGTCTGTCGGTCCCGGCGGCGGTACCTCCGCCACCGCCGACAGAGAGCACGTCACCACGACGCACCGGCACCCGGCATGAGCGCGAGGAGCACAGGTGCGCGAGTTCTCGGTCCCACCGGCCGTCACTGTCGGCGAGGCGGCCAACCTGACCGATCCGGTCTGGGAAAACGCCGTAGCGGCACCGGACTCGGTGCAGTTCGTCCGGCCGGCACCCGGCGGTGGCTGGACCGACGTTACCTGCTACCAGTTCCGCGAGGAGGTCGTCGCGGTGGCCCGGGGCCTGGTCGCCGCCGGGATCGAGCCGGGCATGCGGGTCGCCCTGATGAGCAAGACCCGGTACGAGTGGACCCTGTTCGACTACGCCATCTGGACGGCCGGCGCGGTGACCGTGCCGATCTACGAGACCTCCAGCGCCGAACAGGTGGCCTGGATCCTGTCCGACTCCGGCGCGGTGGCGTGTCTGGTGGAGACCGACGGCCACTCCCAGTGTGTGGCCGGGGTCCGGGACCGGCTGCCGGCCCTCGACCAGGTCTGGCAGATCGACGCGGGCGACCTGGACCGGTTGAAGTCCCAGGGCACGACCGTCGACCCGAGCGAGATCGACCTACGCCGCAAATCACTCAAATCCAGCGATATCGCCACGATCATCTACACCAGCGGCACCACCGGACGCCCCAAGGGCTGTGTGCTGACCCATCGCAACATGTACGCCGACATCGCCAACGCGATCCCGGTACTGCCCAACCTCTTCAACCCCGGTGCCTCGACGCTGCTGTTCCTGCCGCTGGCCCACTCCTTCGCCCGGCTGATCCAGATCGGCGTCGTGGCGGCCCGGGCCACGATGGCGCACAGCGCCGACGTGAAGAACCTCGTACCCGTGCTCCAGCAGTTCCGCCCCACCTTCGTGCTCTCGGTCCCCCGGGTCTTCGAGAAGGTCTACAACGGGGCCAGCCAGAAGGCCCGGGCGGAGGGCAAGGGACGGATCTTCGACCGGGCCGAGCAGGTCGCCATCGCCTACAGCGAGGCACTGGACACGCCGTCCGGCCCCGGCCTGGGTCTGCGTCTGTGGCACGCGCTGTTCGACCGGCTGGTCTACCGCAAGCTGCGGGCCGCACTCGGTGGCCGCTGCGAGAACGCGATCTCCGGCGGTGCGCCGCTGGGCGCCCGGCTCGGCCACTTCTTCCGCGGCATCGGCGTGAACATCTTCGAGGGCTACGGGCTGACCGAGACCTCCCCGGCCGCCGCCGCCAACCTGCCCACCGGTACCCGGATCGGCACCGTCGGCCGCCCCCTGCCCGGCGTCACCGTCCGGATCGCCGAAGACGACGAAATCCTGATCAAGGGCGATCTGGTGTTCCAGGGGTACTGGAACAACCCGGAGGCGACGGCCGAGGCGCTCACCCCCGACGGCTGGTTCCACAGCGGTGACCTTGGCGAACTGGACCAGGACGGCTTCCTCACCATCACCGGCCGCAAGAAGGAGATCATCGTCACGGCGGCCGGCAAGAACGTCGCACCCGCCGTCCTGGAGGACCAGGTCCGCGCCCACCCGCTGGTCAGCCAGTGTGTGGTGGTCGGCGACCGCAAGCCGTTCATCGCCGCGCTGATCACCGTCGACGAGGAGGCGCTGCCGAGGTGGCTCACCGAACACGGCCGCCCCGAGACGACCCCGATCGCCGAACTGCGCGACGACCCGGCCCTGCACGCCGAGATCCAGACCGCCGTGGACACGGCGAACCAGGCGGTGTCCCGGGCCGAAGCGATCAAGACCTTCCGGATCCTGCCGCAGGACTTCAGCGAGGTCACCGGCGAGATGACTCCGTCGATGAAGGTCAAGCGCGAAGTCGTGCACAAGAGGTACGCGGCGGAGATCGCCGCAATCTACGGAAGCTGACTACGATCCGTCAGGTGCCCGCAACGACACTCGGTCCGCCGTTCCCACGTACGTTGGCGGTGGCGTCCCGTCTGGTGATGCTCGCCCTCGTCGCCGTACTCACCCTGGTCGCCACCGAGGACCCGGTCCAGTTGTGGTGGATCCTGCTACTGGCCGGTGTCGGGATTCCGGCAGTTTTCGCGCCCCGCCACCGGTTGCTGGCCCCACTCAGCCGATTCGCCGAAGTGGTGGTCGTCGGGATCATGGCCAGCCAGCTGGCTGACGCATCGATCCACGGCACCGTATTCGGCGCGTCGGCGGCCCTGCCCTATCTGGCCGTGCCCCTCACCGTGGCGGTCCTCGGACGTCGAGCCCGGGAGGGTGCCGCGCTGCTGGCGGTCACCGCCGGCACCCTCGTGATCAGCGGCGTTCTCACCGAGACCGCAGCCGGGCGACAGATCGGCCAGACCGGCTACCTCGCCGTCTGCGCCCAGTGGTTGACGCTGGCCGTACTCGGCACGATCGCGGCCAGCACCCTGCAACGGGTCATGCAGGCCAGAGGCGAGAGCAAGCCCCAGCCATACGTCGAGGCGACCCGGCTGCTCACGCAGCTGCGCAGCGTCGCCCGGCAGCTCCCGGGGGCCACCCTCGACCCGGGTGGCATCTCCGAACACCTGCTCGAGGAGCTGCGCACGGTGGCCCGTACCGACCGGGCCGCGGTCCTCTCCGCCAGCGGCGGTGGTCGGCTGGTGGTGCTCGCCCAGGTCGGCGTGGAGCGGGTCGACTGGGAGACGACGCTCGATGCCGACTCGGCCATCGCCGACGCCTGGGCCAGCCAGCAACCGCAGACCGCACACCGTTCACAGTCCCGCTCGCATTCCGGCCCGGAGGTGTCGGCGCTGGTCGTACCGCTGGTGGCCGGTGTGCGTACGGTCGGGTTGGTGACGTTGGAGGCCGACGCGGCCGGCGCCTACCCCGCCACCGTGGTGGACCGGGTGACCGCCCTGACCCGACCGGCGGCGCTGCGGCTGGAGGCCGCGCTGCTCTTCGACGAGGTCCGGTCGCTGGCCACCAACGAGGAACGGCAGCGGCTGGCCCGCGAGATCCACGACGGGGTCGCGCAGGAACTCGTGATGGTCGGGTACGGCATCGACAACGCGCTCGCCTGCCTGCCCGAGGATGCGAAGGAGACCGCGGAGGAACTGCGCACCCTGCGCGGCGAGGTGACCCGGGTGATCACCGAACTGCGGCTGAGCCTGTTCGAGCTGCGCAGCGAGGTCGATCGGCAGGGCGGGCTGGCGGCGGCGATCGCCGAGTACGCCCGGACCGTCGGTGCCTCGGCCGGTCTGCGGGTGCACCTGTCCCTCGACGAGTCGACCGCCCGGCTACCCGCCGCGACCGAAGCCGAAATGCTGCGTATCGCGCAGGAGGCGATAACCAACGCGCGCAAACACGCCCGGGCGACCAATTTGTGGGTAACCTGTGCCGTCGACCCGCCGTTCGCACAGATCGAAGTGTCGGATGATGGTCAGGGCATAGCTGACCAGCGCCCAGACGGGCGATACGGTCTTGCGATCATGGCAGAGAGAGCGGAACGTATCCGAGGCCGTCTGGAGATCAGACCGCGACGCCCCAGCGGCACGACCGTGGCGGTGGTGCTCGGCACCTTGCCCCGGCGCGATAGCGTCCGCGACAGCGTCACCGCACCAGAAGGGGAGTAACCCGAGCATGACCACCAGCCCCACGCCGACGACCCGCACCAAGGTCCTGCTTGTGGATGACCATGACCTGATCCGCAAGGGCCTGCGCCACGCCTTCGAGCGCGACCGGCAGTTCGAGGTCGTCGGCGAGGCCGCCACCGCTGCGGAGGGGGTCCGGCAGGCCGGCGCCCTGCAACCCGACGTCGTGATCATGGATCTCCGCCTGCCGGATGGCAGTGGCCTGGAGGCCACCCGCGCGCTGCGCAAGTCCAGCGCGACGATGGGCATCGTCGTACTGACCATGTACGCCGGTGACGACCAGCTCTTCGGTGCGCTCGAGGCCGGTGCCAGCGCCTTCGTGCCCAAGACCGCGCCGGCCGACGAGGTGGTGGCCGCAGCCCGCCACGCCGCCTCGTCCCCGAGCGCCTTCACCGCGGCCGATCTCGCCGAGGCGATGAAGCGTCGGCTGGCTCCCTCCGGGCCGCAGCTGTCCCCCCGCGAGGGTCAGGTGCTGCGTCTGCTGGCCGACGGCATGAGCGTCGCCGGGATCGCCAAGCAGCTCTTCGTCAGCGAGTCGACGGCCAAGACCCACATCTCGAAGCTCTACGAGAAGCTGGGGGCGGCCAACCGGGCCCAGGCCCTGATGACCGCGCTGCGGCTGGGGCTGCTCGAAGCACCCGACGCACCGAAGTTCTGACCTGTGCCGACTGCCGGACGTGACCTTCCTGGAACCGTCCGGCAGCAATGGATCGTCCGACCGTCGACATAGATCAAGTACAGTGTCGCGATGGCTGACATCCATGAGCTGATGGTCTCCATGGACCTGCCCGATGATCTGTCGGACGCCGAGGTCGCCGAGATCCGCTGGCATCTCGGTCTCGGCCCGCAACCCGAGCAGCTCACAATCATCACCAGGTTCCCGACGTTGGTGTTCGACGACGACACCGGCGAGCCGAAGTTGGACGACGACGGCGGCTGGCTCGTGGTGGACCGCCCGCAGCCGGTGTGGGGGCAGTCGCCGAGCGTGGCCTGGAAGACCGGGGGCGTGCTCCTCTCCACCCTGTTGCGTGAGGACGATGCCCACGGCGGATCCACCCTGTTGCGTGAGGACGATGCCCACGGCGGACGGTGGGCACTGACGTGCCGATGGGAGATCCATCCCGACTCCCACGGCAACGTGGCCAGGCTGTTCAACTGGCTGGCCAGGCGCTGCCACGGCCGGGGGCGGTTCTTCGGCTACCTACGCTGGCACGAGGACGACGAGCCGACGGAGATCCTGACCGTTCGGGACGGCGTCATCGTCACCCACCGCAACGGCAAGTTTGTTGCGCCGCTCTGGGACGAGCCCGCCGAGGGTTGAACCCCGACGGAACTGAGCGGAACTGAACCGCGGGAACCGAACCCAGGCGGACGTCGGCTCCGCCCACGACGTCAACCCCAGTTCACGCATCTGTCGGCATCCATGAATCTTCGATGCTTGGATAGTCGGGCACGTGGCGGGCAGAATACCGGGGAATACCTGCCAGGCAACAAGCGTCGCATTCTCGGCAAAAGGGGCAGCAATGCAGCGGCCGGACTGGGCACCGGAAAAGATCGATATCGAACGGCCCAGTGTGGCGCGGATGTACGACTACTACCTGGGCGGCTCACACAACTTCGCGGTCGACCGGGCGACCGCCCAGGCGATGATCGACGTTGTCCCCGAAGCACCCCTGATGGCCCAGGCCAACCGGGCCTTCCTCCGCCGTACGGTGCAGTTCCTGGTCGACGCCGGCATCCGACAGTTCCTCGACATCGGCTCGGGCATCCCGACGGTCGGCAACGTGCACGAGATCGCCCAGCGGATCGCACCCGAATCCCGGGTGGTCTACGTCGACGTCGATCCGGTGGCGGTGGCACACAGCCGAGAAATCCTCAATGGAAACGACCGGGCGGCGGTCGTACAGGAGGACCTGCGCCGGGCCGACCGGATCCTGGCCAATCCGCAGGTACGGGCGCTGCTCGACTTCGACCAGCCGATCGCCGTGATGATCATCGCGGTCCTGCACTTCATCCCCGACTCGGACAACCCCGGCAGCATCCTGCGCACCATCCGGGAAGCACTGGCACCCGGCAGCTACCTGACCCTCTCCCAGGCCAGTGCCGACGGTCGTACCAATCAGGAACGTCAGGACGCCGAGCAGGTCTACCAGCGCACCGACAGCCACCTCATCATCCGGAGCCGACAGGAGCTGACCAAGCTCTTCGACGGCTTCGACCTCGTCCCTCCGGGCGTGGTCTGGGTGCCACAGTGGCGACCGGACTACCCGGACGCCGCTGAGCACGCCGAACGTGCGGTATTCCTCGGTGGAGTGGGACGGCTCGGTGAGTAACCAGGAAGAGCCGGCGACGGCCACGGCCCGGCCGGGAACGGGTGCCTTCGCCCGGGCCTGGGCCAAGGCGGTGACCGACACCAGCTACCTGCCGATGACGCAGGCACAGCTTGAGGAGTTCCTGCGGAACCTGACCGAGCGGCTCGCCTACGCGCTGCATGCCGAACCGTTCGACCCGCGAATCGGTCACAAGGTCGGCACCGAACTCGTCGTCAACCACATCGCCTCGGCCGAAGGGCTCGGCCGCACCATCGAGGTCATCCACCTGCGACTGCTCCGCGACCTCGGACTCTCCGGTGAGGACGTCGAGGACCGGTTGGCCAGGCTGCTGGCCACCATCGCGACCGGCTACGCCCGCGCCCTGCGCGACCGTACGCTCGACGAGCAGGAGTCCATCCGACGCGCGGGAATGGTCGCCCGGGAAGAGGCCGAACAGGCGCTCCGGGAAAGTGAGTCCCGCTTCCGGCACCAGGCCACCCACGACCCGCTGACCGATCTGCCCAACCGCGCGCTCTTCACCGAACGGCTGGCCACGGCCCTCACCCGGTCGGACCGTTCCGGATCCCGACTGGGTGTCTGCTTCATCGACCTCGACCGGTTCAAGGAGGTCAACGACACCCGCGGTCACCAGGTGGGTGACCTGCTGCTGGTCTCGGTCGCCGAACGGCTGCGGCACGGGGTGGATGGGCACCTCGTCGCCCGGCTGGGCAGCGACGAGTTCGTGATCCTGGTCGAGGAGACCACCAGCACCGACGACGTGGTGGCGGTGGCCGAGGCGGCGTTGACCGCGATCCGCGAGCCGTCGTACGTCGGCGGCCACATCCTCAGCGTGACCGCCAGTGTGGGCATCGTCGAGCGTCCGGTCGAAGGGGCCACCCCGAGCGACCTCATGCGGGCCGCCGACATCACCCTACGCTGGGCCAAGACCTCCGGTCGGGGGCGATGCGAACTGTTCGACCCCGACCGTAACGAGCGGGAACTGACCAAGTACGCGCTCTCCGCCGCGATGCCCGCCGCCCTGGACCGGCGCGAGTTCTATCTCGACTATCAACCGCTGGCCTCGCTGGTCGACGGTGGGGTGGTCGGCGTCGAGGTGCTCGTCCGTTGGCGCCACCCCGAACTGGGAGTGCTACGCCCGGACTGCTTCATCGGTCTGGCCGAGGAGACCGGTTTCATCGTCCGACTCGGGGGTTGGGTGCTGGCCGAGGCCTGTCGGGAGGCCAGCACCTGGTCGGGTCGGGCCGGGTCCCCGCCGTTCGTCAGTGTCAACCTCGCCGTACGACAGGTGCACGACGCCGGGCTGGTCGACGAGGTCAGCCGGGTCCTCGAACAGACCGGTCTCCCCCCTGAGCGGCTGCAACTGGAGATCACCGAAAGCGCGATGATGACCACGGCCGGCGAGCCGGTACGGGCCCTGCACACCCTGGCCGACCTCGGCGTCCGGATCGCCATCGACGACTTCGGTACCGGTTACTCCAATCTCGCCTACCTGCGGGATCTGCCGGTCAACGAGCTGAAGGTCGCCGGCTCGTTCGTGGCCGGGCTGCGGGCTCCGGCCGACGACCCGGCCAGCCATGTGGACGAACGGATCCTGGCCACGATGGTCGCCCTCGGCCACGCCCTCGGCCTGACCGTCACCGCCGAGGGCGTGGAGACCGCCACCCAGGCCGAACGACTACGGGCCATCGGCTGCGACGCGGGCCAGGGCTGGCACCTGGGCAGACCGGCGCCAGCCGCCCGGATCACCGAGCGGCTGGACCAGGACCGGCCCTAGGAGCCGTCGGTGCCGGTGTCCGTACCCGGCCGATACGGGTCGGTCCAGACGTCCAGGCGGTGCTCCGCGGCGTAGTCCACCGGGCCGAGGTGGTCCGGTGCCAGCGACTGGACGTACGGCACCGGCTGCCGGCCATCGAAACGCGACCAGCGGGGCAGTCCGGGGCCGTTCGGATCACCGGTACGGGCGAAGTTGCTCCAGTAGCGGATCATCCGATCGGAGAGCCGGAGCTGACCGGGGCTGGCGGCCGAGGTGAACTGCTCGTCCCGGAACACGTACGCCGTGTCGGCGGCGTGGTAGGCACCGGGCGGAAAGTCCGGTGGAAACGGCAGCGACACCGGTGGGGTCGGGTCGGCGAACTCGTAGGCGTAGGTCGGCATCCGGGTGGCGAACAACTGGTTCTGCTCGAAGGTGGACTTCGCCCAGAGCCGGTCGGTGAGGACCCTGGCCCAGGTCAGGCTCGGCGACTCGGCATCGGTCAACGGGTAGCTCCGCATGATCATCGGTACCTGCTCCGCCCCGAACGCCCGGGCCAGCAGCTTCGGATAGTCCGCAGCCGAGACCGGCTGGTCGGCCAGCACCCGGAACAGCCCGACGAACGTACGGTGCTCGTCGCGGGTGGCCCCGGAGACGACCGGCACCCGGTGGAACCGTCCGGCCCGCAGCGCCTGCGCGGGCAGCTCCGGCAGGGTCCGGCCGCCGTACGCCATCGACTGGAAGATGTTCATGACCTGCGGGAACTCCAGCAGTTTCTCGACCGGCAGGGCCCGCAGGCAGGCCAGGGCCCGGACCGGGTCGGCCGGGTCACAGCCGAGTTCACCGGCGACCCACGCGCCGATCCCGGCGACCTCGGACTCGGGCCGCCAGGCCCACCAGGGCAGTGCCTCGCCACCCGGGTGCATCGACTCGGCGGGCATGTCCATCAGGGCGAAGCCACTCTCGACGATGGCCCGGTCGAACAGGCCCTCGGATCCCGGCGCGGTCAGGTGCGCGGTGGTGGCCGTCGCGCCGTAGGAGACGCCGAAGAGCGTGACGTTACGCGGGTCGCCACCGAAGGCCGCGATGTTGCGGCGTACCCAGCGCAGCGCCGCCTGTTGGTCCTGGAGGCCGAAGGTCCCGCTGCCGGTGAGGCCGGGCAGGCCGAAGCCGCCGAAGACACCGAGCCGGTAGTTGATGGTCACGACGACGGTGTCGCCGTCGGCGGCCAGCCGGTCGGCATCGAAGAAGTGCCCGGCTCCGACCGCACCGTCGCCGTGGATCCACACCATCACGGGTCTACGGGTGCCGCGCGGCGCGTCACGTGGCGCGGTCACGTTGAGGAACAGGCAGTCCTCGTCGACGCTGCGCACGTCCGCGTAGGACGACGGGAGTTGCGGGCACGGGCTGCCCGGCTCGGTGGCGTCCCGGGGCGTTCGCCACGGTACGACCGGCTGCGGCGCCCGCCAACGCAGCTCACCGGTCGGCGGTGCCGCGTACGGAATCCCTTGGAACTTCCGGTGCTCGCCGGTCAGCCGGCCGCGCACGGGACCACCCTCGGTGCGCACCACGGCGCTGTCGTTGCTGTCCATCCTGGCCTCCTTACCGCCTGCCGCCGGTGCGGCGGTGGCTGTGGTCGTGACGATGAGCCCGGCCAGTACGGCGGCCAGCGCGCTCGGATATCCCGTTGTTCTCATGACGTCTCCTTCCTGGTTGCCAACTCGATCAGCGTCACCAACTCGCGCCGGTAGGGCGCGAGGTCCAACTCGGGTTCCTTGGCGAGTTGGGCGACGACCGCGTCCCGCAGCGCGAGCACCGCCACCGCGAGGACCCGGGTGTCGAACTCCCGGAACTCGCCGGCGCGTTGTCCCCGACGGAGGAGTTCCGCCAGCCCGGCAAGGTCGGACTCGGTGATCGCAGCCGTCTGCGCGGCGACCTCCCCGGTGCCACGCGCGTTGGCGGCGATCTCGTTCAGAGCCATCAGGTGGGCGCGATGGTCGCGCATGAAGTCCACGTTGGCCTCGATCAAGGCACGCAACTCTCCGGCTACGGTGTCGGCCACCGCATGGCTCTGCACGAACGCCGCGAACTCCGCCAGCACCGTCCGCATCACCTCGACCATCAGCTCGTCCTTGCCGGCGAAGTGGTACGAGATCAGTCGGGTACTGCTGAGCCCGGCGCGCCTGGCGATCTGCGCGAAGGACGCTCGGGCGTAGCCCAGCTCGGCGATGGTCTCGATCGCGTAAGCGATGATCTGTGCCCGCCGGGCCTCGTTGGTGACGGTTCGACGGTTCGGTGGCTGACTTTTTACTTGCACGAGTAAAAGCTACCACGAGCAGGTAAGAGCGCTACCCGGTTTCCGACACTGCCCGGTAGGCGTCGGCCTGGAGGCCGAACAGGTTGAACAGGCTGGCCCAGGTGCTCCCGAGGGCCATCGGCTCGTCGTGCCCGCCCTCGTCGATCGACGCCCCGTGGTCGAGGACGTGGATCCGGTCCGCGCTCTGCGCTCGCCATCCAGTGCGCGATCAGCACGACCGTACGACCGGCCGCCAGCGGTTGCTCGTCGATGACCGGCTGCCGCCGTCGCCACCACCATGCCATCTTTTTGGCTACTACCCGGAATCGCCCAGGCCCAGCACACAGCAACCCGGGTGTTCATCCACCGGAAAATGTCGCAGCTTCCGAAATCTTCCACCCCGCCAGCCGCAACCGGATGACAATTCCAACCATCCGTTCCCGGAAATCAGGCCACCAATGGATATCGACCTGAAGCGTAGCCGTACAAGTGAACTACCGGGTGATTGTCGAACGCACCGAGGGAATCAGCCGTCGGCCTCAGCCAGTGCCTGGTCCACCCGGCCCCGACGGCCGTCCGCATCGCAGTACCGGTCGAGTTCGAACCATTCGCGGCGCCACTCGGCGTACCCGCTCGACCCGCCGAAGGCCCTGCGTACGGCCTCGACCGACCGGATGAAGCTCGGCTTGGTGGCGCTGCCGATCACGTTCGCGTCCCCGCGCTGCCTGCCCTGGTCACCGGTCGCGGCAAGCCAGCTCGACATCACCGTCACCGCCCCGCCGTCGAATGGATTGGCCGCGACACACGGATCGAAGACGGTCCTCGCGGCAAAGTCGTACCCCGGTGCCAGCAACGCCAGGTGCAGACGAAGCTGGACCACCGACCGTTCGTGGTCCTCGAGCAGGGGCCACGGCTCGCCGTTCTCGTTGTGGGCCGGCCGCTCGATGTAGCGATAGGCATCCTCGAAGCGCTTCAACAGATCGCCCCTCGCCTCGGCCCAGTTCTCGAAGCCGTCCCCCGGGAGCCGGCCCAGCGCCTCCATCTCCGGGCCCATCGAGACCATCAGCAGGATGGCCCGAGCCGTCATGATCGCGGGCAGGCGATAGCTCGTCTGTAGCGCCAGGCGGTCCTCGCTCACGTAGTGCGTGAAGCCCCAGCGCTCCTCGATCCCCCTGGCGATGGCCAACGCCCGCGTGCCGATCTCGGCTCCGTCCGCCAACTGGCGATACATGCGCTGGGTCCAGCGGGCGCTGTCCGCCTCGGTCCAGGTCCCCTCCACCTTTCCCTCGGCCCACTGCCCGAGGACGCGTTCCGCCGTACGGCACGCGGTGCCCGTCTCGGCCAACGCGAGCTGCAACAACACCTCGCCGAGATCACGGACGTAGCGCTCGCTGGCCGGGTCGCTGCCGTGGCTGTCCAGATAGCTGTCGTGCTTCGCCTTGGCCTCCTGATGGAGGATCCAGGCATCGTCGTAGCCACTCTCGGTGTCCCGTTTCGAGGCGGCGAGCGCCTGGGCGCGGATCGCCCCCAGTGCCCGCGGCGCGAACTCGGGCCACGGCAACGACCGGGCGGCGTCCGCAGCCCGCGCGATCAGCTCGACGGCAGCCTCGCTCCGCTCCCGCTGCGGGCCACTCAGCGCCTCGTAGCCGGCCGTTATCTCCCACAGCCGCGACAGTGACGCTTCCAGAATCAGCCAGCCCATCAACGGCAGCAGCTCCGCCAACTCCGCCGGTGGCAGCTGTGGCCGAGGTTCGCGAAGATAGCTGCGGTACTCCTGGACGTCCGCCTCGATCATGGTGATCAGATGTTCGTCGACAGCCAGTTGGTTCCGGCGGATCTTCGGGCAGTAATCGCGGAGTTGCTCGACACTCATCACGACGGTTCGACCCTTCCCCACTCGATTAGGTCCAGCAATACTCGTCGACTCAAGCAGCCACCTCAATAGCCGGGTCAGCCTCGTCCGACATCCGACTACACCCGATATCGGCATCCCACCGGGAAACGCACACGTCCACGTTGACCGGCGCTGCTAGCATTCACCGTAGGCGATCATCGCAATGGGGAGAGTATGGCGAAACAACTGTACCGAGACCTGGTCATGTTGAGAAACCTCCTCGAAGCCGCCGACAACTGGCGGCTCACTCCGGACGATTGGCAGCGTGCGGCGAGAGCGGTGGAGGACCTGGCCTCCGCGCTCACCACGCCGGATCTGCGCGACCTCGACGACATCGTCGAACAGTTCGAGGCGATCGTGCCCGGGGCCCGGGCACCGGTCATGAGCATGGACGACCCGAGGCTGACCGCCGCACCCCGAAGGATCGAGCCGCGGATCAACGAGGTGATCCCCCTCATCACCGACGTGATCACCCGGATCGACCGGGACGGTCAGAGCGGCCGTACCCGACCGAGTGGTGCGGATGTTCGTTAGTCGCGCCCTGCTGACGCACGAGTTCACGCGACTCGACCAACCCACCGTCACCCCGGCCCTGCTCGACACCTGGCAGCACCTCGTCGCCACCCTGGAGATGCGGTCGGACACGGACAGCGGCACCATGGCGCTCGGCGTCGACGTACCCACCGGTGGGCTGGCCGTACTCGGCTACGCGAAGCGGTCCACCGAGGACGTACCGGTGCACCAGGCGGCACTGTCGAGCACCGGCGATGCCGCCTGCCTCACCGTGCTACTGGCACCGCAGGATCCGGCCCGCACCTGGGCCGCCATGGACAGCGAACTGGCTCCGCTGGATCGGGTGGCCCCGGGCGTGGACCACCTGGGTAGCGCCCGGGTCTACGTGGGACTGGTGGACGCACCACTCGACCCGGAGACGATCGCCGCGATCGAGAAGGCACTCGGCGGTGAGTTCCCCGACGTCGGAGAAGGCGCCTGGACCCGGCATCGGTCGCGGACGACCGAGGGATTCCTGATCTGGGAGGTGCCGACGACCCGTACCCGGCAACGCAGATTCGTCCTGGTCGGTGAGCAGAGCGCGGAACTGGCGCTGGACGCCTTCGCGTGGACCCCCGGAGACCGGGAGCTCGGGCCGTTCGTCCAATACCTACTCGACGCCGCGAAGCTCCGCTACCAGAATGACGACCATCGGGCGAGCGCTACGGCGATCCGACGGCTGCGACTGAACATGGACGATGCCGTCGACGAGCTACTGGAGCTGCACAAGTCCGCGACCACCGCACCGGGCCAACTGGTCGCGGCCGACGCCAGCCTCACCGACCTCCAGGTACGCACGCACGGCGTCATCTTCACGCTCGCCCAGTTACGGAGGACGGCTCGGGGCGTCGAGGCGGCGGAGGCAAACCTGCGCGCCACCGTCTCACTCGACCCGGCGGTCCCCGGGCCACTCGCTGCCGACCTGGCCCTGGCGCAGACGATGTGTGAGCGGCTGGCCGACGACATCGCCTACCTGGAGATCTCCCAGGATCGAGCCGAGAAGATCTCCGCCCTGACCGCAGTCGCGGTCCAGCGTGGTCTCGGCACCCACCAGCAGCAACTCCAACTCGTCCAGGCGTCCGTCATCAGCTCCATCCTGATGATCCTCGCGGCGGTGCAGGCCTTCGGCACCGTCCTGCCCCTCCCGCGCGTACTCCAGTTGCCCATCATCGCCTTCCTCGGCGCGCTCGCCCTGGCCCTGCCGACCATCGTGCTGCGACTGTCCCGCCGGGTGCCACGTGATCTGCCCCTGCGGGCGGTCGACTACCTGGCAGCCAGTGCACTCGGCGCGAGTACCGGTTGGCTCGGCGCCCAGGCCCTCGCACACCTGGTCCTCCACCGTCCGCTCCACCCCTGGTGGGCCCTGCTGACCAGCGCCGGGCTGGGGTCGCTCCTCGCCGGTGCCGTCTGGCTACGCTCACGACGGCCCGGCCCGTCCACCGCCCGGCGGCTGATCCCGCGACCTCGGCGGGCGCGGCCCGCCAACGGCCCGGTACGCGGCCAGCTACCCCAACAGGATCATCGGACGTAGGCGCTCAACAACGCCCATCTGGCGTTGGGCTGGTGGGCGGAGCCGAGTTGGACGGCCCGTAGCGCAACGTCCAGACGGACGGCTCCGTCCCGTACGGCGTCCACGATCCGCCCGGCCGCCCGACCGGTCCACACGTCAGGAATCCAGTCCATGCCGGCGACCACGCATTGCGAGCCGCCGGTCAGCAGCGCCATGACGAAACTCAACGGCTCGGCGTCCTCGGGATTCACCAACCGCCCGACGTGGCAGGACGCCATCAGCACCGAGGCGGGCCACTTCATTCCCAAAGCCTGCGCCGCCGTGAGTTCCCTGGGTAGTTGGAGGTACTGTCCCAGTCCCTGGCCACCGCCGTGCGCGGCGACATGCACGAACCCCCAGCCGGCGGTCGGATCCGCGAGGGCCGCCGGCACGTCGGCATCCAGTACGACCGGCGACGAACCACGGTCCGCCGCGCACCGGCTGAGCGGCACCCGCCCCTGGTCCTCGTCCAGGTCCCAGGCCAGCCGCTCCTGGTCGACGTTCACCCCGCCCTCGGCCGCCGAGACGAGCCGGACCAGCACGGGACCGGTCACCACGGGCGGTCGCCGGTACGACAGGCAGGTCAGCGTCGGACACTGGGCGATCACCGCCCGTTCGACCAGTGGCGTACCCGCGTCGTCGATCCGCAGCGCCGCCCACGGCAACAGGCTCAACGCGGAGTGGGCGGAGATCAGCAACTCCACCGGATCGGCCACCGTCCTGGCGCGTACCTCCTCGAGCAGGGCTGCCGGCAGCAGTTCGTGGGCGAGGCCCCGCCAGTCGGGCTGCTCCGTCGCGGTCGCCTGCTCCAGCCGATCGAGCCATGGATCCTGTCCTCGCCCGCTGCCCTCGCTGACCCCGCTGCTTCCGCTGCTTCCGTCACCCTCGCTGCCCGCACTGCTCCCGCCCTCGAAGAAGGCTGCATAGGCGGGGCCGGGCTCGAACCGCTCGAACCCGATCTGGCGACCGGGTTGGATGGTCGCCCGGAACCAGTTCTTCCGGTGCCCGCTCAGGCTGTCCGGCAGCGCGACGAAGTCCACGGCGTGTCGCTCGCCGATCACCTCGACCAGGCGATGCAGTTCGGTGGGTACGGGAAGGACGGTGTCCGCCAGCATCGGCGACACCTCCTCCTCGATCCGGACCCGCAACTGCTCCAGCTTCTCGTCCCGGGACGCCCGGTCACCGGCCGTCAACGTATCCGCCGGCGGATCCTCGAGGTCGACGATCTCCTCCAGCAGTCCCCCGACATGCGGGCTCATCAGAAGCCGTCCCTCGCGTACCCGGCTGGCGAAGCCGGTCTGCTTCGCCGACAGGGAGACCCGGAAACCGAGTGCCGCCGCATCGGGTCCGGGAAGGCGCGACGCCAACAGGGCGATGTCGCCGTAGATCCGGCGGAACGCCACTGCCAACGGGGTCCGGGACCGGGCGATCACACGCCACCGGCCACGGATCTGTTCCGCGACCTCCAGTGCCTGGCCGCCCAGGTCGACCACCTCACGCAGCCGCGCTTCGGTCGGCTCCCCCAGGACCAGGCACTCGGCCAGTCCGAGGGTCACCGACAACCGCTGCACGTCGCGCGCCTCGTCCAGCGACGCACGCAGCGCATCCAGCGCCCGGTTGCGTGGCCGGTCGTCGGGGCCCAGGCGGTCGGACGCCACCCGCAGACCACGCAGCGCCTCCGCCGGCTCCCCCCGTTCCCACTCGGCCAGGGCCAGGACGAACTCGAAGCGATGCCGGGTCGAGAAGCTGGCAGCCCGGGTCCGTTCCCAGTACTTCCGCTGCTCCCCCAACGCGTCCGGCACCTGCGCCGCCTGCCCGTTGGAGATGAGACAGGCGCCGAACTCGAACAGGTAGTGCCCCCAGTGTGGCTCCGCCCCCGTACCGAACAGGTCGGTCGGCGGAACCACCACCAGGTTCAGCGCCTCGGCGTACCGGCCGGTCAACCGCAGATTCCGGGCCATCCGGTGGGTGTTGAAGACACCCAGGGTCAGGTCCCGGTCCAGCCGCCTGCCGTCGATCACGTTCTCCGTCAGCTCCCGGGCGGCGCTCGCGTACATCTCCTGGGCCGAGTACGGCGTCTCGATCGGGATGCCGACCAGGTCGCAGAAGCACACGATGGTGCCCGCGTACGACCAGGCCCGGGCTCGGATCGCCCACTGTCTCGATTCGACCCCGCTCAGGTAGTGCCGCAGTGCCACGGCGAACACGTCGAGCCCGCTCTCGGCGCTACGGGCCAGGCTCTTCCGCTGGCGGACGATGCCGACGGCATCATCCGCGTCCGCCGCCAACTGGAGCAGGTCGTCTCGGGCCAGCACCCGGCTGACGTGGAGGGACGGACCGGTCATCGAGATATCAACTCCGCCAGTTCACTCAGTGCCTCGAAGCTGTGCCCGGCCACGTTCCGGTCTACGAACCGCTGACTGGCCAGCAGCCCCGGGGCCATCGGTTGGTAACCGGGCCAGCCCTGTTGGGGATTGGCCCAGACGAGGAGCCGGGTCAGTTGGGACAGTCGCTCCACCTGACGGGCCAGGATCACCACCGGACCGAAGTCGTACCCGTCGGAGGCGATGACGACGTACGCCGACCGGACGACGTTCCGCCCGCCCCACTGGCGCAGGAAGTCCCGGAGGGTACGGCCCAGCAACGTGCCGCCGCCCCAACCGGACTCCAACTCGGCCATCGCACGCATCGCGCCATCCGGGTCACGCGTCCGCAGCGCCGGGGTGAGGCGTACGCACCGGGTCCCGAGGGTGAACACCTCGGTGGTCGCCGGTCGGGCCGAGAGGGCACCGTGGGCGAACCGTACGAACGCCTCCCGGTAGACCCGCATCGACTCGCTGACGTCGATGAGGAGGGTCAGTCGGCGCGGCTTGGGTGTCGTACGCCGGAAGCGTAGGTGGGCGGGCTCGCCGCCGTTACGGATCATCGTGCGGACAGTGCGGTTTCCGTCGATCGTCCGCCGACCACCGTCCCGCTGGCGCCTCGACCGGTACGTCGGGCCGACCGCGCCGAGCAGGGCGATCCACGCGTCCAACTCGGCCCGTTCGGCGACGGTGAGGGTACGCAGATCGCGGTGCGCCAGCATCTCGGACACGGTCGCGTCCGCGCCCGAGGCGATCGTGGCCTGAGCCGGGTCGGTGCTGCCGTCCGCTGGGTCGGTGATGTCCCCGGTCGGCTCGGCGACCGGAACCCCCTCGCCATGGGGCGGCCCTTCGCCGTTGGTGGACGATGCTCCCGCTGCGGCACTGTCCGGTTCCGCCACCGCCCGAGCGTCGAACCAGTTGGCGAACGCCTCGTCGAACACCGGCAGGTCCGACTGGCGGGAGCAGAGGGTGAGCCTCGTACCCCAGTAGACGGCCGTCCGGTCGAGGGGCTCGAGTCGGGTGAGCGCGTCCATCGCGACGAGGACGCGACCGGTGTCGACCTGGATGCCGGCGACTCGGAGTGCGTTCACCAGTCCCATCAAGTCGGGAATCGGGTCGGTTCCGGTGGTACCTGCCCCGTCACGACCGGACATTCCGGCCCTGCCCGGAGAGGAGTTCGCGGCGTACCCTGGCCAGGTCTTCATGGTGTTTCGCGACGGTGCCGAGCGTGGCGTCGACGATCTCCGGGGTCAGGCCGCTCCCGCCGAGTTCGAGTACGGCACGCGCCAGGTCGAGTGATTCCGCCACTCCCGGGGTCTTCACCAGGTCGGCGGAGCGGAGCCGAGCCATCGCGGTCGCAATATCGTGCGCCAGAGGCTCCGGAAGGTCGGCCACCCGGCGGCGCAGGATCTCGACCTCGCGACCCACGTCCGGATGGGCGATCCAGTGGTAGAGGCAGCGGCGTTTGAGCGCGTCGTGGACCTCCCGGGTACGGTTCGAGGTCAGGATGATCAGCGGCGGCTCCTCTCCCCGGATCGTGCCCAGCTCCGGAATGCTCACCGCGTTCTCCTCCAGCACCTCCAGCAGGAATGCCTCGAAGTCGTCATCGGCGCGATCGATCTCGTCGACCAGCAGGACCGAGGGGCAGTTCTCGATGGCTTGCAGAATTGGCCGCTGGACCAGGAAGTCGCGACTGTAGAGCGAACTCACCAATCCCGCCACGTCGACCAGTTCGCCGGTGGCCCGCAGGTGCAGAATCTGTCGGGGAAAGTTCCAGTCATAGAGCGCCTGGGACGCGTCGATTCCGCCGTAGCACTGCAACCGGACCAGGTCGGCACAGAGGATCTGCGACATCGCCTGGGCGAGTGCGGTCTTCCCTACGCCGGGATCACCCTCCAGAAAGAGGGGACGGCGCAGTCTTACCGCGAGGAAGACAGCAGCCGCAAGACCGTCTCCTGGCAGATATCCGACATTCTCCAACGCCTGACCAAGGGCCGCCACGCTCGACAGGTGCGGTGCGACCATCCGCCAAGTATGCCTTCGTGATCGGACACTGTCGATAAAGAGATGAGCTTGTTCCGGGTGTCCCGCTTCCCATTCTCCGCGCAACCGACAAAAGATCTCTCCATCCACTACCGTGATAGTCCACCCTGGAAGGTAGGGTGACGCCCATGAGTCACGGCATCGATCTCACCGCCGCGCTGGCGCCCGGAACGACAGCGGTCATGCAATGACGCAGTTCCCGATCGTTCGCTTGCCGGCATGGCCGGTCGGCGGTGCCGCACCCGAGGCACTGGCCCACGACATCGCGCAGTGGATCGACTCGGCGGCCATGGTCGCCCTGGTCCGCGCCTTCGGCGGCGACCTTCCGCCCGGCGACGTGGACGCTCGCCTGGCGTACCTGGAAGACTTCTCGATGGTGTGGGACGCCCGCGCCGGCGGAGAACGTGTCGACGCCAGGTACGTCGAGCGTGACGATGCCACGCGGAAGCTCATCGAGGCCGCCGCCCCGGCCCTCGGGCTCGCCGGACGGCAGCGCCCGGCTTTCGATCGCTACGACCACGTCCTGGTCCTCGGCGGCGGCCGGATCACCGGCCGCGCGCGGGCCCAGTTCGCCGCCGAGCTACTTTCCACCGGCACCTTAACCGGCACCGTCACCGGGCTGGGCAGCCTCCGCGAGCTGCCGGCGCGCCCCGGAAACCAACCGGCCGACCCGGAGATCGTCACCGAGGGCGACGCCATGCTGACGGCGGTACGGCAGGCATTCCCGTCGGCCGAAGAGGTCGTCACCCGTACCGGGACCACCGCGGATGGCAACGGCTGGTGGGTCAGGAGCTATCCCTCGGACGGTCGGCGGATCAACGTCGTCGCCGCACCACCGACCCGCCCCGGCCAGCGGGCGAACACCCCGGACACCCTCACGGGCTGGGCCGAACTGGTCACCCGCCCCGCCGCCACCGACCGCGTGCTCCTGGTCACCACCGATCTCTACGTGCCCTTCCAGCACGCCGAGGCGATCCGGGTGCTCGGCCTCCCCCACCGCTGTGGCATCGACACGGTCGGGTTCGACACCCGCAGCTTCGGTGCCTGGCCAAACGGACCGTCACACCCGGGCGAACTGCTCCAGGAACTCCGGTCCGCCATCCGGTCGCTGCACACTCTCCAGCGGCAGACGCTGCACGTACAGCTCTGAGACCCCGGCGACTGCTCTGGGGGCAGTGACGATGGATGTCAGCTTCGCCACCGAGGCGTGCCCCGGGCGGGACAACCAGGACTACGTGGTCGCCTCGGATAGCTTCGTGGTCGTACTCGACGGCGTCACCCCGCTGCCCCACCTGGACAACGGATGCGTGCACGACGTGCCGTGGCTGGTACGCACGCTGGGCATGCTCCTCGCTGACCTCTTGTCTCGTTGTGGGGACGAGTCGCTGACCGGGATCGCCGAGGAGGCGATCGCGGTGCTGCGTACCCGGCACGGGGGCAGCTGTGACCTCGACAATCCGGACAGCCCGTCGGCAACCGTGGCCATGCTACGGGTCCGCGCGGACACCATCGACCACTTCGTCCTGTGTGACTCGTCGATCGTCTTCGACGTGGACAGTGGCTATCGGGTGGTCACCGACGACCGGACCGCCCGACTCCCGGCGTACGACGCCGTCACGGTGGCCCGGCTACGTAACGCACCGGGCGGCTTCTGGGTCGCGTCCACCAACCCCGATGCGGCCCAACACGCGCTGACCGGCAGCACGCCACTTTCCGACGTACGCCGGGTAGCCGTACTCACCGACGGTGCTGCGCGGCTTGTGGAACGGTTCGGACGGAGCTGGCGGGACGTGTTCTCGATCCTGGATACGGCCGGACCGCGCGGCGTGCTCGACGCGGTACGGGCCGCTGAACGGACCGGGCAACCAGCCGCGGCGGGCCACCGGGGCAAACAGTTCGACGACGCAACCCTGGCCCTGTGCGAATTCTAGAGAGGCCAGCAGCCTGCCACCCGCGATCCGCGCTCGTGGTGACCATCCCGAGCCTCAAGCACTGGAAGATTCTCACCATGTAACACTGCTCCCCCAGTTAACGACCACAATTATGCAGGCGATTCTCACCCCTACTCCGCGTCGAAGTTCGTCACTCAGGATGAGGAGGCGTCGTTATAATGACGCAGAAATACCCCGCCCGCTAGTGCCTCGTCATGCAGCCTCGAACGGGTAATCCGGGTGGCGGATCTTGGAGTTGACCGCGAATCCGGATTTGGGTCGGGAGTGTTGGTTGCGCCAGCGGATGTAGTCGCCGATGGCGGTGTTCTGCTCGTGGTGGCTGCGGTGGTCGGTGCCGTTGAGGGTGAAGTAGCGGACGGCGGCGAACTCGACCTCGATCCAGTTCAGCCACGATGCGTAGAGATACAGCTTCTGATCTGGCCAGCGGCGGCGCAGGGTTTTGAGGAAGGACAGAAACTCGCGCCACCGTTTGCGGTCGCGGATGCGGTAGTGCAGTTTCCCGGTGGTCAGGTCCAGGGCGGCGATCATATGCCGGACGCCCTGGTCACGGGTGTCCGGGGCCGGCTGCCCTTGGGCGGACATCAGGACCACGATCGCCCGCCGCAGCTTCACCGGGTCCTTTGCCGTGCGGGTGATCCGCTACAACCGTTGCCCCTCAACCATCTATGCCTGATGGCACCTTTTGCGAAGTTAGCAAGCACTCGTGAATTTTCAGCAGCACGCGAAGCCGCAACCGCCCGTGGCGGATTCTTTGGACTGCTCCGCCAGGTTCGCCTCCACTACGCTGAAGCGATCACTCCGTGCTGAGGAATCGCCGCAACGACGCTGGATACCGACCTGCGTCAGCAACAAATGGTCGAAACACTAAGTCATTGGCCGACATAGGTGAACATATCCGGCGCTGGCTCCCCTTGGACGGACATCAGCACCACGACCGCCCAGCACAGCTGCAACCATTGCCCCTCGGCCATCGACACATGCCGGACGAACACCTCCGGTCGTCTACCCACTGGCCACTACCTCCCACTCTCATGCGTCGGGAGACAGCCTTCCTGACGAATCCCCAGAACCAACGAATTACACGATCAATATTCGAGGGCAAGGCACTAGTGAAAGCTCATTTCAATCTCGCCGACAAGCGAGACAACGACGAGCTCCACCGACTCGACAAGAATAAAATGTGATCTTTTAGAGACTTTCCCCATAGGCGTTATCCCATCTACGTATCCAGTCAGAAGCCCGCTCAGCAAGCGCCGGAAACCGCATATTAATATCGGCAGCAAGCGCAACAAGCCCTTGCCGCGAATCCGCTGGAAATATGTCGTCCATCCACAGCGACACCGCTACACGGTATTCATCATCGAGCTTGAGCCACCTACGTACGATCGCCATCATCTTCGCTTCGTCGTTAAGGCACCACGATAGGGACGTGAACACTTCAGCCAGCGCCTCCGGCGGAAGGTTCGGCGCCCTGTGCTCCACTAAAAAGTCCATCACCTGTTCAATGTCCATGACTACAACCTCCGATAAACCCACGTTCGCAGCTTACTCGGATCGATGATGCCCCCATCCTCTCGCTTCATTACACCAAATAGATGCGCCGCATCAAGATCACCAGAAGACGATACCAGTTCGAATCCCATGTCAGCCAACTGCTTAGCCGAGATGTTGCGGGGCCTAAACTTGTTTGACATCGAAGCCGAAATCGTCAGCAACGCACCAGGGCGCATCACCCGAGCCACTTCCGAGGTTAGTGCATTGAATCGAGGATTAATCGCGTGAACCGCATCGAAAGTGCCTCCTGTGAACGGCAGTGCGTTGGCGCTTGCTCGCACATCGACACCGGATGCCGACTGGAGGTCGACATTGATTGCACCTGCCATTGGATTGTCGCCGGATCCGAGATTTAGACTCTTGCCACAGTTATGGGCGAGAACTGGCGCATCGCCCACAACTACGTAGTACGTGTGAATGTTGGCAACGGTGAGGTTGTGGACGGTGGCCTGCGGGACTCTCCAGTGTTCGATTGCGGCGATCTGCACCCAGGTGCCGGCGCTGGTCTGCAACCACTGCCCGGACTGCAGGTCGGTAGCGTCGACCCACTCGTCCAACTCCGGCACCCAGAACGGGTGCCCGTCAGTCGCGGTGACCTCGGCCGTCTCCGCCCCCTGGTCACCGTCTGTGTCGATGACAACCTTCACCAGGTGCTTGACGCCATCGCCGGTGATCGCCGCCGTGACCGTCTCCACCTCGGTCTGGCCGGTCTCCGGATCGGTGACCACGACCTCGTCGCCCGGCTTGACATCCTCGATCGGCTTGGTGGAGCCGTCGGCCAGGAGCACCGGGGTACCAGGAACGAAACTGTTGTTGAGACAAGAGCCGCCGTCGCCGTCCGCTCGCCCGGCACCGCCGCTGCCGCTGGAACCGCCGTTGCTGCGCGCGGAACCACCCGAGGAACCACCAGGCTTCGACTCCTTGCCAGCACCGCCGCCGGACTTTCCGCCGGCACCGCTGGAGGCGGCAGATGAACCCCTCGGGTTGGACTTGGCCTGCGCCTGCTTCTGGGCCGGATTACCGGTCTTCTTCGCCGCGTTGGAAGCCTTGTTGCTGATCGTATTGACCTTGTCAGCAGCCTTTTTCTTCGCCGCCTGCGCAGCCTTCTTCGCTCGCTCGATCGCCAACTTCTTGGCGTTCAGCGCGGCAGCCTCGGCCGCCCGAGCAGCTGCCAACACCGCCTCAGCGGCCCGCTTTGCCGCCTTCCACGCCTGGATCGCCGCGATCGTACGATCGATGGCCTTCACAATCTTCGGAAGCTTAGCGATCTTCCCCCACGGGACCGCCCCGATGATCAAACTGCCGCAGGCCCACATGTCACCGGCGAAGCAGTTCATCGCATCGTTGATGCCGATGAAGTCCTTCAACATGGACCACGCCGCGTCCATGATCACCGACATCAACGACCGGCCCATGTTCGCCTGCGCCTCGGCAACCTGCGCCGCCGTCAGACCCGCGCCCGCCAACGCCGCCGCCAACTCGGAAGGGGTCAGCGACACCGACAGACCAGTCGGGTCCGAATGCGTCACCGGGTTGTTGTGCGCGTAGGCGTACCCGTTGGACTGCATCGGATCGGCCAGGTCCAACACCGGGTCGGCAGACAGGAACCGCCCCACCACCGGGTCGTACAACCGCGCCCCCAGCGGGGTGTAACCGGAGGCATCATCCTGGATCGCACCAAGGAACCCGGCGTTGGTCTGCAGGTTCATGCCGAGCGGTGCAGCACCCCGTTGGTTCCCGAACGGATCCTGCTTCCGGAACCGCGTCGACATCGTGTCGGCAAGCAACACTTCTGCGTACGGGCTGCCCTGATGGTCCCCGGCAAGAGCAGCGAGTTTGGCATCGCCAGTCCCGTACGCGTAGCGCAGCACCGCGCCCCCCGGAGCCGCGTACGAGCGCTGGCTGTTCACCAACACCCCGCCCGGCTGCACAGTCACCTGCGCCTCGCCCAGGTTCAGCGTGGCCTGCTGGCCCTGCACCGTCAGCAGGCGATTGCCGCCGGGTCCGTACATGTGCCGGGTCTCGTCCTGCGCCCGCCACTGTTGCGCTGCAGCAGCCGCGTCACACTCTGCCAGCACGATCGGGGTGGAGTAGGGCGTGCCCCCGTCCTTGGCTGTCAGGCAGAGACCGGAAGCCGAGTGCTTGAGGTGGCCCGTAGCCGAACGTTCCAACTGCTGAACGGCCGAACCGTCACACCGCTGGATCTGCAGCGCCGACCCGGCCGTGGTGCCGGTCGGCTGGACGCACCAGTTGTCGTAGATCGAGAGGGTGCCGAGGTTGGCATTGGCTTGGTTCGGGGCCGGCGTAAACGTCCACTTCTGCGCAACTGTGCCGTTGCATGCATACAGTTGGATCGGGCGGGCGGGCTCGGCGAGCCCGTGAGTGAGGTCCAGGCATTTGTCTGCCACGCCCACGTACGAGGTCCGGCCCTTGCTGCCCGCACCGGTGATCCGCTCGACCTGACCGTCGTGGGTCCAGGTCAGCTTCTGCTGGTCGCCATTCTGAATGGAGGTGACCGACTTGGTCTCTCCGGTCAACTCGTACAGCCGCTCCGCCTCGGCAGTGACCGCCGCCCCGGCCGGGGTGACGTAGTTCCTGGCCACCTTGGTCAGGGTGCGCGGCTGGCTGCCATCGGCCTTGCCGTACGTGTAGGTGGTAACCGCGTCCTTCGCGGTGTCGCCGGCGAGGTTTTTCTCCACCAGCTTCTTACGGTTACCGAGCAGGTCGTACTCGTACTCCTGCCAGTAGCCCGCGCCATCCGGCCCGGCCGCCACGTTCACGGCACCGTTCGCGCCGACCGGACCAGCGCCACAGGACACCTGGTCGCTAGCCGTCCACGCCTTCATCAACTGGCCGAGCTGGTCATATGTGAAGCACTGCCGCTCCTGGATGCCGACGGAGCCCTCGCGGATCGCGGTGACGTTGCCAGCGGCGTCATAGGAGTAGGAGCGGTGTGAAACAAGGTTTCCGGTGACGATGCTGGCGTCTCCGGCCTGCTCACGGTAGACCCGCTGGTCGGTGAGGGCACCGCTGGCATCGTCGTACGAGGCCATGGTCCACACCCGGTACGGCTGCGCGCCGAGCGTGGAGCGCAACACCTGTCCGTACGGCGAGTAGACAGTTTCCGCCCCGTACCAGTCCTTACCGGACACCGACAGCGGCAGGCCATCCTTGTTGTAGCGGAAAAGCACCTTTTCGCTGGGCAGTGCGCCAATGGCGGGCAGGGTGGTCGACTCGGGCAGGCCGGTGTCGGTGTACGTGTAGTCGTACCTGTAGGACGTCTGCAGGCCCCACGTGTCGGCGACGGACTGCGGCAGCGTGAGGATGCTGGAGGTTGGCTGATAGTCGTCGGTGTAGCCACCGATGGTCTGCGTGTACGGCAGGTCGTCGTTGTACCGGGTCGCGGTGGCCGGCAGGCCCTTGCCGCCCGGGACGGTGTCGTAGGAGTACTCGGCCAAGAGCCGGCCGCTGCTGTCGCCGAGCCGCTGCTGCGTCGGGCGGGACAGCTCGTCGTAGCCGTTCCAGGTCGTGACGTTACGGGCGTTGGTGGCGGTCAGCTGCCGGTCCCGGTGGTCGTACGTGAAGCTGGTGGTGCCGGTGTCCGGGTCGGTGGTGGTCACCAATCGGCCGCGCTGGTCGTAGCTCCAGGTCCAATGATGAGCCGGGGTCGCGGAGTGGGTGGCCTTCACCATCTGGCCGCGTGCGTCGAACTGGTACCGCATCGTGGTGAACTCGGTGCGGGCCGCGTCGGTGAAGGTGTCCACCCGGGTAGTACGACCCACGGCGTCGGTGTACAGCCGGTAGGAGGCCGCCCCCGTTGGGTTGATCACAGTGGAGTGGTCGGCACCGTACGCATAGTTGGTGGCCCGCGTCGGCTGCTCGACACCGCGCAGGACGGGCAACTCCCGGGTCACCCGGCCAAGGCCGTCGTAGGTGTAGCGGGTGATGTTGGGTACGACGCTGTCCGCCAGTGGCGTGAACAGCGTGCCGACCGGGGACCCGTCGGCGAGGTACGCGTTGTTGGTCTGCCAGATTTCGCCGGAGCTGTTGTACAGCGTGTCGGTGATCAGCCGGCCACCGCCGGTGGCCTGTTCCTGGATCTGCCGCTCACGTCCGAGACCGTCGTAGAGGGTGACGGAGACTTCGGTTCGGTTCTCGTGCCCCCTGCTGAAGGTGGTGATGTACGGAGGTTTGCCGGCGGGGGTGGCGTACTCTGCCCGGAAGTCCGGAATAGCCGTGCTGGATGGGGTACGGCCGGGTGCCCAGGCTTCGACGAGCCGGCCCAGCGGGTCGTACCTGGCCTCGCTGATCCGGTTGTTGAGGTCGGTGGTCTTGATCGTGACGGCGCGGCCCGGATCCAGTTCCTGGATCTGTTTGTGACCGAGCGAGTTCTCCTCGATGACCTTGAAGGCCTGGCCGGTGGGCGGATCGTAGGTGATCTTGGAGATCTTGCCGTCCACGTCGGTACGCGAGACCACGCGGCCGATCGCGTCGAAGCTGGTGCTGCCGTCGGGCTGGAAGCCGGAGCCGTCGGCCTTCAGTGACCAGGTATGCGAGGCCAGGCCGCGCGTGTCGTTGGCCAGCGGCATGCCGTACGCGGCACCGTCATAGGCGACGCGGCCGGCGGCGCTCAACGTCGTCAGGACATTGAAGTCGACGTTGGCGCAGGTCGTTGGACTGGTCCGGACCTGGCTGGTAAGCCCGATGAGGTTCTTGTCGGTCTGGTGAACGTATTCGATGAGCGTGCAGGACTCGTCGCCGGTCTTGCCGGTGTCGCCAAGGGACTCGATGTGCGTGGGCAGCCCGTACGTGGCCTCGAAGGTGGTCTTGGTCTCGACGATCCGCAAGGTGCGCTCGTCGTCACCGGTGCCGGAGGACTTGGTGTACGAGAGCTGGCGCGGCTCGGTGACCCGCCAGGAGCGCAGCGGGCTAAGACCGTCGTCGCGGGTACGCCTGGCGAGTTCACGTGCCTCGAGATACGTGACACTGCGGGTGAGCCACTCCTCGTCGGCGTCGTCGGCGCTGGCGTACGTGAGCTCCTCGGCGACGCGGCCGGCGAAGGGCTCGGCGTCCATGGCGATCTCGGTGCCGGTGATGTCCTCCACTGGCACGGTATCGCCCATGCCACGGAAGTAGCGGGTGACGGACTTGGTCTGCTTTCCGCCGATGTCCGGATCATCCGTGCCGGTACGAACGGTGACCTGCTCGAAGCCAGCGAACTGGGAGTAGGTGCGGGTGGACTTCTTGGTGAACTCCTGCTCGGCGAGCTTCCAACCCGCGTTGGTGTAGGCGTACCGGGTGACGGTGCTCAGCGCGCCGTCCACGTTGGGGAGTTCCTCGACGCTGTCGACAACGTACTTGTGAAACCAGTCGATGTCTTCCACAGCCGGATCCGGGTGCCAGAAGCTCGGATAGCACAGCCGGTTGTTGGCCTTCAAGGCAGCGGTGTCACCCTTGCCGGGCAGGCCGACGCCGGTGGCACAGGCGTCGACGGGCTGCTTGTAGGTAATGACGGTCTCGCCGCCGTACTCGTTGATGACCCGGGCGATACGCAGGCGGGAGAAGCCGGGGCGCTCGTCGTCCGTGACACGGTTCGGCATGTCCTCGGCGTTGGGCTCGAAGCGCACCGGGTTGAGCGTGGCGCTCGTACCCTCGCGGCCGTAGCCGGTCCGCTTGATCGATTCCAGCCAAAGAGCCGTGTTGGGACCGGTCCGCAGGACCGGGAAGGACTGTGTGAGCTGGTACTCGTCCACGGTCTGCCGGGCGGTCGTGTCCGTACGCCGCTGCGCCGACGTGGTGATCTTGTCCAGGCGCTTCCGGGTGAAGAAGGACGGCGAGGCGTTCCAGCACTTCTGGCCAGCGGCGCAACGTAGGTCAGCCGGGGTGTCGTACCAGATGCGGTACTTGTTGGGATCCTTGCTGCTGAAGTTGGCCTCGGTGCAGGTGAGGGAGCCGTCGGCAAAACAGCGTTCCTCGACGGTGAAGGTGATCCTCGCCGGGGCGGCTGCCGAGAAGATGTTGTCCTTGCGCTGCCCGTAGTCGATGTGGGTGAGGTAGCCGCCACGGTCGTACGGGACCGGGTCCTTGAAGTTGAAATTCCGGGCGTAGTAGTTCGTTTCCTTGGCCCACCACAGGCTCATCGCGTTGCCGTGGACGTCCTCGATGTAGTCGAGGGACCACCGCCAGGCCTGGATACAGGCAGAGCCGGCCCAGTTGCCGGCCTTGTAGCACGGCTCGCCCGGGTGGTTGCCGTACACCGGGACGGTGAGCACGGAGTTGGTGACCGGGTCGTCGTCCGCAGTGCCCCTGTCGGACCATCCGGGCAGGCGGTTGAGGCCGAAGTGGTAGCGGGTACCGTCCCGGGTGGTGACGATCCAGTACTCGCCGTCCGCGTCGCCGTTGGCCTTTGTGGTGTCCTTGACCAACTCGACCTTGGAGCCGTCACCGTTGGCGGTGAACCACGCCCCCTTGGCGGCGTCCCACACCAGCTCGGTGGTCATTCCGCCGAGCGACAGCGTGGCATTCTCGGAGCCCCAGCACTGGTCAGCGGTCCGGTGCTCCTTGTTGTTCGACCCCTCCTTCTTCGAGTCCTCCCGGCAGTTGGCATAGCTACGGGTGATCGCGCCCGCGCTGTAGTCCCAGCCGTCGCCGATCCAGGATGCCTGGTTGTTGCTGGCGGAGGTGCGACCGTCCACCGACTGCGAGGAGTACGACAGGGCCACCTTCGGCATGAGCCCGCCGGCGGTCTCGGGCACCTGCACCTGGTACGAGTAGGTGAACGCGCCGGAGGAGGAGCCTGCGGCCCAGGAGCCCGAGGAGAGCAGCGGGGTGGCGGTGAAGTCGCCGGCGGCCGAGGCCCCGGTGTCCAGCACACCCACGACGTTCGCGCCCGTGCTCGACGTGGAGGATCTGGTGGTCGAGGCGGGAGCGCCTCCGGCGTCGAGCAGTGCGCCGACCGGCACCCGGCCCAGAACGATCCGGCGCTGCGACTCGTTCCGGGCGGCCGTGACGCGTGCGGGTGCCTTCGCGGCCGGCACCAGCTTCACCTCGCTGGACACGGCCTGGGCGGTGCCCGTACCGCCACCGGTGGCACAGTCACCGCCGTCAGGGTCGTCGTAAACGCAGTCGGGCAGCAGCATGACGCCGAAGCGGTCGGCCGCCTGCGGACCGTACAGATCGGCGAAGGGCGTGTAGTCCACGCTGAGGGCGACCTCGGCAGCCGGGTCGGCGGTGGCCGGCGGCGTGATCTTCATAACCAGCCCCGGCACGCCGGCGTCCTGGGACGCCTCGGGGGCGGCGAGGTCGACGGTCCAGGTGCCGGCAAGGGCGGTCGGGTCACCATCGACCGGTACGCCGAGGGCGACCGGCAGGTCGTCGACCGGCCTGGTGTCGCCGGGTACGACGCCGGTCAGGTCCACTGCACCGGTGTCCTGCTGCCACGGGGTGACGGCCACTGGCTCGTACGGCACCACCTCTACCGGGTCGGCGGTGGTCAGGTTCGTCTCGGCGCTCTCGTCCTGGCCGACCCGCTCGCTCTGCGGGATGTCCGGCAGGTCGACCCGGGCCTGTTCACGCCCCATGCCGGGGCCGGGTACGGCGAACGCCGCGCCGGGCAGACCCGTCACCGTCAGCGTCATGGACAGTGCCACGACCAGTGCGGTACGTGCAGGACGCGCCCACCGACGACCTGACTGCGTCGGAGTCCCTCGGCCAGGCGACCGCCGGGACAGCAAACCGGTACCACGCATTGGTGTCGACTCCCACCCAGGTGCGAAGACGAAAGAGACGGTGCGGACATCCGCGAAGACACGGGCCGCTACGGCACGTGCGCGAGCATTCTCAGTCAGTACCGAATCTCTCTCAAATCACGGAGAGTGAGCGGGTCGAGACTCTAGTGATCTATGCCATAACAGCATTCGGGGCTAGTACGCCCAAATAGCAAGAGTTGCCACAAGGTCGACAAAGCCACGCCAGATACAACATCTCGCAATGCCATAACACCTACATCTAGCCTCCTTTTTGGACATACCACCTTGATGATCAATGAGTGAATGTCTCGGATTCATAACGGTCTCGGGATAGACGGGCGCCGCTGGCCGTGCCAATGTGTGCCCGCGTTCTGCCCGGCGGTCCGCCGGACAGGGTTGCCTTTCCGCGTCCTCCTATCCGCCCGGCCCCACGGGAGTAGACCGTCGTGACCTCGCCTCGCCTGCTCAGTCCTCTCGTACGCACGCGGACCAGGCTGACCCTCACCATGGGCGTCCTGCTGGCCGTACTTGTCGCAGTCCTGCCACTGTGGTGGCCCGGGACCGCAGACAAGTCTCGGAAGGCTGCTGTCGGTCCCTTGCCTGTCGCACCGCTGCGGGACGCGGCGGCTGCCATGGCCGAAGCGCTCCGGACCGGCAAGGAGACGCTCGTGGAGACCGCCACCAGCGCCACCTCACTGACCTGGGCACTCCCGAGCGGACAACTCCGCAGCACGATCCACGCCACGCCACAGCGGATGCAGGACGCCAGGGGCCGGTGGACGCCGATCGACAACACGCTGACCCGCACCGGGAACAACGCTGACGGCCTCGACATCCGGCCCGTCAACACCCCGACTCCCCTACGCTTCTCGGGCGGCACGTCCGGACGTACGGACGGCACCAGCGTGCTGGCCGAGATGGACATCGACGGGCACACCATCGCGTACACGTGGCCCGGTCCGCTACCCGAGCCGGTGCTCGACGGCTCACGTGCCCTCTATCCCGAGGCCCTTCCCGGGACGGACCTGCTCGTCGTCGCCCGCGAGGACGGTGGATTCGGACAGTTGCTGATCGTCAAGAACCGGGCTGCGGCCACGATCCAGGCGGTCAGCGCCCCGACCTACGGCCTACGGTCCGACACGGCGGTCTTCCGACACGACGCCACCACGGACGGCGTACTGGTCGTCGATCCGGGCAGTGGGCAGGAGATCGGCTCGATCCCCACCCCGTACGCCTGGGACTCCGCCGGTCAGGACCCGGAAGCCCCGGAAGCCGCACCCCGTACCTCGGTGGCCACCGCTGCTGACGTGCTTTGGCTCTCCGGCCTCCACGGCATCGAGCCAGGCGCACGACAGGCCCGAATGCCCACCCGCCTCGACGGCGACGGCACCGGCGACGCCCGCCTGCACCTGGACGCTGCGGCAACCGGCCTACTCACCGACGAGAAGTCGGTCTTCCCTGTCTTCCTGGACCCGCCCCTCATCAGCGGCAAGCAGGCCTGGACAACCGTCTACAAGCAGCACCCCAACACCAACACCTGGAACGGCACCAACTTCAACTCCGGCAGTACGGACGCCCGGGTCGGCTACGAGAAGAACACCCCACTGACGGCCCGCTCCTTCTGGCGGATGGGCTACAGCGCGAGCCTCAAGGGCGCGACGGTCAGCTCGGCCAGCTTCAAGGTGCTCAACAACCATTCCTGGAACTGCGACGCCCGGGAGATGCAGCTCTGGCTCACCGGCGCGATCTCTTCGGGCACCACCTGGAACAAGCAACCTAGCTGGATAACGCTGCAACAGAAGCAGTCCTTCGCCCATGGTTACGGCACCAGTTGCGCGGACGACTACGTGAGCTTCGACGTGAAGAACGCGGCCCAGCAGGGCGCCAATCAGGGCTTGTCGAACCTTACGTTCGGCATGTACGCCAGCAACGAGTCCGACACGGTGACCTGGCGTAAGTTCAAGGTCACCTCCGCAGAACTGAACGTCGTCTACAACCGGCCACCCACCGAACCAACAAGCGTCGACTCGGTACCCGGTGGTGCCTGTGTGGCCGGACCCGGTAACGGCGTCACGGTCGCCAAGACCAACATCGTGTTGTCGGCGACCGCCACCGACCCCGACGGCAACCTCAACGGCCTACGCTTCCGCTTCTGGAAGACCGGCACCACGGCTCCGGCAGGCACCCTGATCACCTCCCTGATCAGCGGCAGGGGCAGCCTGACGATCCCCTCCACCACCCTGGAGGACAAGACCACCTACTCGTGGGATGTGCGGGCCGAGGATTCCTCCAACGCCTCGGCCTTGTACCCACCATCCGGCAGCGAGTCCTGCCGCATCACCATCGACGCCTCGGCACCATCGGCCCCGGTTGTCGAAAGCGACGTGTTCAAGGAGGCCACCAACGACGGGGCGACCTGGGCGACGGTGAAGTTCGGCGAAACCGGCCCCATCGCCTTCACCTCTGAGGATGCGACCCAGTTCAGCTACTCCCTGGATGGCGTCGGCATTACGTACGTGCCGGCCACCGCAGGCACCGCCACCGTGCCCGACCTGAGACCACGGCATGCCGGCCCCAACACCCTGGAGGTGTACGCCTATGACGCAGCCGGCAACCGAAGTGCCCTAAAGACCTACACCTTCTATGTCCCGCCCCGCGACGTAGCCGACGGGCCGGGTGACACTGGCGGCGACGGAGTTCCCGACCTGACCGTCATCGACCCTTCCGGCAACCTGCGAACGTTTGCCGGCGACGTGGACGGTGACCTGTACAGCGGATTGTTCGCCTCCTACATCACCGGCAACCGCCTCAACCCGCCCGGCCACTGGTACGACCCGGCCAGCGGCAAGGCGGCCCTGATCACCAAGCATTCCGACGTCTACCCGGGCGACGGCACGACCGACCTGTTCGCCCGTACCCCGGACGGTGGCTTCTGGCTCTACCCCGGTGACGGGTACGGCAGTTTCAATGTCGACCACCGGCTACGGATCCTGCTGCCGTCCAATGTGCCTGATCCCACGACCTGGACGCAGATCAAGGCGGTCGGCGACATCACCGGCGATACACGTCCGGATCTGCTCCTACGGGTTGGAACCCAGTTCTGGACGTTGACCGGCTACACGGGAGCGAGCTTCCAGGAGGCAATCCTGATGGAGGGCACCTCGTGGGCCCGCCAGGAGGTCCTCAACGTGGCGGACATCGACCTGGACGGCACGCCCGACCTGCTCTGGCGCAACCTGGACAGCGGCGGCATGTACGTCCGACACGGAAAGCCGGGATCGACGGCGGGCAGCGTCGACCTGAACTCGCTCAAGTCGGCCGCCACCTCCCGCAACGGAGACGTCTCCTACGGGACAGACTGGACGGAGGCGAAGGTCAACGCCATCGTCAGCATCCCCGACGTGAACGGAGACCGGGTACCCGACCTCTGGGCCCGTTCCGGGGAGGACGGGCGAGTCCGGGTCTACTACCCATCCGCCACCAACGTCGGGGCACCGGTGAAGGTCGTCCTGTCGACGGACCTGACGGCGGTCAAGGCCTTCGGCTGAACATGACCGCGACGACCTCCACCGGCAGCGCCAACTATGACGAGGCGCCACCGGTGGAGGTCGTCCGCTGGCCGAAGGGAGTCAGCACAGTGGTGATGAGGGAGCCGGTTGCCTGGCCTTCAGCGAACCGGGGGTTGGTGGTTCCGAGCCATCAACCTGGCCATCCGATCGGCCTGGAGCCCCCAGTGCCACTCCCGCTCCACCCAGGCGCGACCGGCGACGCCGAGCCGCTTGGCCAGGTCCGGATCCTCGAGCAGCGGCACTATCCGGTCCACGAGCTGCGGGATGTTCCTCCCGTCGACGACATGACCGGTCTCGCCCTCGACGACCGCGTCCGGAGCACCACCCGAGTCACCGGCGACGACCGGTAGGCCGGTCGCGGAGGCCTCGAGATAGACCATGCCGAGCCCCTCCACGTCGAGACCACCCCGGCGGGTCCGGCACGGCATGGCGAAGACGTCCCCGGCCGCGTAGTGCGCCGGCAACTGCGACCATTCCACCGCGCCGGTGAAGAACACGTCGTCGACCACCCCGGTCTGTCGCGCCAGCTTCTCCAGCTCCTTCCGGTACGACCCACCGCCGACGAGCAGCAGCGCCGCGTCCGGTACCCGGCGACGGATGTCGGGCAGCGCCCGGATCAGGGCGTCCTGCCCCTTGCGCGGGACCAGCCGGGACACGCAGACCACCACCGGCCGGTCGGTCAGGCCGTACCGGGCCCGGACCTCGGTGCCGTCGACGCCCGGGTGGTAGACGTCGATGTCTACGCCGGGTGCCAGCCGTTGCAGGTCGGTAAGGCCGTGCAGGACCCGGTCGAGCCGTACCCGGGTGTATTCGCCCAGGTAGGTGACCACGTCGGCATCCCGGGCGATGCGCCGTAGCAGTGCCCGGGCCCCGGGCAGGGCAGCCCAGCCCACCTCGTGACCATGGGTCAACGCCACGACCCGTTCGATGCCGGCCCGGCGACGCAGCCCCCGGGACAGCAACCCGAGTGGGGCGGCAGCCCCGAACCAGAGCGTGTCGCAGTCGTACTCGACGGCCAACTGGGCGGCCCGGCGAGCCACCGCCGGCGTGGGCAGCAGCATCTGTGTGGCCTCACGGACCACCTCGAACGGCTGTTCGGCGTCGAACCTCTCCGCGCCCTGATAGGTCGAGGCGTAGACCACCAGCGAGTCGGACGGCTGACGGACGGCCAGGTTGTGTACGAACGACTGGATGCCACCGGGACGGGGCGGAAAGTCGTTGGTGATCAGCAGCGTACGGTTCACCCGCCGCCTCCTCGGGCATGGGCGCGGGCGGCGGCCATCCGCTCCACGGTGGACGGATGTGACGCCGAGTAGAGGTATTCCCACCGTGGTGGGTCCGGATCGCTCAGGTTGACCGTCGACAGCCGACGCTGCATCGCCTCGAAGGTGGCGGGATCACCGGTCAGGGTCAGGGCGTGTTCGTCCGCTCGGGCCTCGACGTGACGCGACACCAACGCCTGCACCGGCGTGGCGACCAGACCGGCCACCGTCACCAGTGCGATCAACAGTGGGAACGCCCGGGGCTCGGCTATCGACTCGACGCCTGCGACGCGCAGCAGCGCCCCCCACGACCCGAGCAGGTAGAGCACGATGACCGCCGCCGCCGCGCCAAGCGCGCCCGTCAACGTACCGGTGAACACGTCCTGGTCCTTGGCATGCCCCAACTCGTGGGCCACCACACTGGTGACCTCGGCCGGCGTCGCCTCGCGCAGCAGGGTGTCGTAGACGACGATCCGGCGGGTCGGGCCGAACCCGGAGACGTAGGCGTTGACCGCCCGGGTACGCCGGGACGCGTCCGCTACCAGCACGTCACGTACGGGCACACCGTCCCGGGCTGCCAGCGTCATCAGTTCGGTGCGCAGGGGGCCCTGCTCCATCGGGGTGAACCGGTTGAAGACCGGCTCGACCAGCACCGGCAGGATGAACGAGAGCAGCACGACCAGTCCGGCGGCTCCGGCCGCGCCGAACGCCCACCACCAGCGGGGCGCCAGCCGGGTCACGGTGTAGAAGCCGAGCAGCGCGACCGCGCCGATCACCGCGCTGACCGCGTACGACTTGAGCAGGTCGACGGTCCAGCCGCCCCACCCCTGGGTGGACAACCCGTAGCGGGCCACCACCGCATGACGCCAGGCGGCGAAGGGCAGGGTCAGCAGGTCCGCCGCCAGTACGACGAGCAACCCGCCGAGTACCGCCTGGGCGATCCAGTGGTCACCGAACGGACGGCCGGCGAGGCTGACCAGCTTCGCGCCCAGCGGGGTCAGGCCCAGCGCCAGCGCGGCCAGCAACCCGACCACCAGCGCACCGTAGGAGCCCGGGCGCAGCGCGCCACGGAACTCCCGGGCGCGGGCGACCTCGGCCCGGGGCAGCTCCCCCAGTGCGGCGAGTTGATCGGCCCTGGGGGCCGGCGGGCGGCTCCACGGCACGAGCAGCACTGCGGCGACGAGCAGGGTGACGACGAGCCCGGCAAGCGTCAGCGCTGCCCAGGCCCGGGGCGTCATGTGCCCGCTCCGGCGGCGCTCGGGCCCACCCGCGGCCCGCTGGCCCGCCTCTTCCGCCCAGTCACCACGCCGTTCCTCCCGCCACCCGTCGTGCGCGCCGGCTCATCCTATTGCCCGGCGCGGGGTACCGGGCCGTCCGGCGTACCGCAGTGGTGGCGGGCCGACAGCCCGGCCGGTGGGTTCAGGCCACGTGCCGGCGGCTACGGGTATGGCTGGTGGCCCGGCCACGGCCGGTGGCCCGGGGCCGGGAGGACGGTTGGCGGGGCGGGGTCTCCACCGGCTCGGCCATCACCTGCACGTCGAAGCCGGCACGGGTGAACGCCTCGATCGCCCGGTGCTCCTGCGGAGTCAGGTGGGCCTGCGGGGTCAGGTGGGCCTGCGGGGTCAGGTGGGCCTGCGGAGTCAGGTGGGCCTGCGCTGGCGGGGCCTCGAACAGCACACTGACCAGACACCCGGTGCAGCCCGTCCCACGGGCGGTGCAGCCGTCGCAGTCGATGAGCATGGTTCCCTCCTCAGCGGTGGGGTACGACCCGCACGTCGCGGACCGGCCACCGTCGGTTACATCGACGCTAATCCCCGGGTACGACAAAACCGCCGAGTGGCGACGAAAGTCGGAGGAATCCCGATTCAGGACCGGGCCAGCCGGCGGAGCAGGGAGTCCGCCCCCAACGGGTAGGCACCGTGCCGCCGTACCCCGTCGGCGACCTCCCGGTCGGAGGAGATCACCACGATCGGTCGGCCACTCGGCTCGGCCCGGACCAGCCGGCGGATCAGGTCGTCGGCCGTCTCCCCCTTGCGGGAGAAGAGCACCCGTACGCCGCGCGGCGAAGGGGGCAGCCCGTGCATCCGTTCAGCCCCGTCGAACACCACGGTCACCTCGTCGCCGGTCTGCGCCGCGATGCCACCGAGACCGGTGATGAGCCGCTTGCGCTGCTGCTCCAGGGACATCTCCCCGAATCCACGCTTGGTGACGTTGTAACCGTCCACCACCAGATGCGCCCGGGGCAGGGCCAGCAACTCATCGAGCCGGGCCGGGTCGTCGGTGTCCCGGGCCCGGGCGGAGGTCGCGGCGGCCGGCTGATCGACGTACGCGTCGGCGACGAAGTCGGCGGGCAGCCGTTGCGCCGGATCGAGCGCCAGTTCCCGCCGCAGGCCGACCGCAGCTCGGCCGATCGTCTCCAGTAGCAACCAGATACGGGCGTCGCCGACCGACCGGGCCTCCTTGGCGCTGTGTCGGGCGACACCGGCGGCGGTCTCCGCCTCGGCGAGCTTGGCCCGCAGTCTCCGGAGCTCCGAGTCATGATCGGCCGCAGCCCGGGCGGCGCGGCCCTTCTCGGTGGCCAGCATCTCGCTGGCCTTGCGCTCGCGGGCCTGGGTCTCCCGGAGGGTCCGGCCCAGGGCCCGGTTCTCCTCGCGCAGCTGGCCCAGCTCCTCCCTGACCCGGGCCAGTTCGTCACGCAGCTTGTCGGCCTCGACCTTCGCCACGGCCCGGTCGTGCTCGGCCCGGGCAACCCGCTGCTCGGCGCCCCGGACCAGTTCGGTGACCACGGCGCTGTCCACCTCGGCCTGCACCGCCGCGCCGGCCGCCTCGACCAGGTCCCGCCAGCCCGGTGGACGGACCAGGTAGGCGAGCGCGGCGACCTCGACCGGATCGGCAGCCGCCGGCGCCGTGCCCTCCACCACCGCCGCACCGAGCTCCCCGGCATCGGTGACGATCCGGCTGGCCACCCGCTGCCGGAAGAGCGGGTCACCGGAGAGCTGGGTGGCGATGGCGGCAGCGCCCAGGCGGGCCCGTCGGTTCGGTGCGAACTTGGCCACCCGACGCAACGGGGCGGGCACCTCGTCGGCCGGCAGGGCCGGCAGGGCCGTGGCGGTCAACGCGACGATCCGCTGCCGGACCGGCTCGGGCAGTGAGGGCTCGGTCGAGTCGGCGGAGTCGTCCACCGCCCCGTCCGTACCGCCGGTTGGGTCGGCGGCGACCGTCTCCTCGGGGAGGCGGTCGTCGGACGGTTCGGTAAGGGGCATGTGTCAAGTCTCCCATCGCAAACAGGTCCGCCGCCTACTGACACAGATGATCTCACTGAGTTGATTGCCAGTCACGCTCGGTGCCAGCTGGGGCTGGAGTGTCAGGCGGTGCTCGTACCCTGCCGTCGTGGCTCAACCCGGATATGTCCAGGAACCCCTCGACGGACTGCTGCTCAGCGGCGAGACCACCGGCCCGGCCGACTCGCTGCCGCTGCACCGGACCACGTTCGTGGTGGTCGACCTCGAGACCACCGGGGGCGCTCCGGACAGCGGCGGCATCACCGAGATCGGCGCGGTCAAGGTACGCGGTGGTGAGCAGTTGGGCGTCCTCGCCACCCTGGTCAACCCGGGCGAGCCGATCCCGCCGTTCATCACCGTGCTGACCGGCATCACCCAGGCGATGCTCGCCCCCGCCCCACGGATCGAAGCGGTGCTGCCCAGCTTCCTGGAGTTCCTCCGGGGCGCGGTCCTGGTCGCCCACAACGCCCCGTACGACGTGGGTTTCCTCAAGGCGGCCTGTGCCCGGCACGGATACCAGTGGCCCGGTCCCCGGGTGCTGGACACCGTCGCACTGGCCCGGCGGGTGCTGACCCGCGACGAGGTCCCGAACCACAAGCTGGCCACCCTCGCCAGTTTCTTCCGCACGTCCTGCCAGCCCACCCACCGGGCGCTCGACGACGCCCAGGCGACCGTCGACGTGCTGCACGGCCTGATCGCCCGGCTCGGCGGCCACGGGGTGCAGACCCTCGGCGACATGATCGAGTTTGCCAGGGCGGTCACCCCGACCCAGCGGCGCAAGCGGCACCTGGCCGACGGGCTGCCCCGGGTGCCGGGGGTCTACATCTTCCGGGCCGCCGACGACCGCCCCCTCTACGTCGGCACCTCCGGCAACGTCGCCACCCGGGTCCGCAGCTACTTCACCGCCGCCGAGAAGCGGGCCCGGATCTCGGAGATGCTGGCGGCAGCCGAGCGGGTGGAGGCGATCGAGTGCGCGCACGCCCTGGAGGCCGAGGTACGGGAGCTGCGGCTGATCGCCGCGCATGCCCCGCCGTACAACCGGCGCTCGAAGTACCCCGATCGCGCGGTGTGGCTGAAGCTGACGAACGAGGCGTACCCGAGACTGTCGGTGGTTCAGGCGCTCGGCCCGGACGACGCCACCTACCTCGGACCGTTCTCCTCACGCCGTACGGCCGAACTGGCCTCGGCCGGGATCCACGACGCGGTGCCGCTGCGCCAGTGCACGCATCGACTCTCCACCCGCACCACGATGCCGTCCTGCGCCCTGGCCGAACTCGGGCGCTGCCCGGCCCCCTGTGAGCACCGAATCTCGACGGCGGACTACGAACAGCAGGCGGTCGCGCCGTTGCGCACCGCCACCACCGGTGACCCGCAGGTGATGGTCGACGCGCTGTTGGCCCGGATCGAGTCGCTGGCCGCCGATCAGCGCTACGAGGAGGCAGCGGTCGTACGCGGTCGGCTGGCCGCGCTGCTGCGGGCCACCGTACGGATGCAGCGGCTGACCGGATTGACCCGGATCGCCGAACTGGCCGCCGCCCGACGGCGCGAGGACGGCGGGTGGGACCTCGCCATCGTCAGACACGGCCGGCTGGCCGGCGCGGGTGCCGCTCCCCCGGGGGTCGACCCCCGACCGGTCCTCGACCTCGTCCGCGCCACCGCCGAGACGGTCCTGCCCGGTCACGGACCGGTGCCCAACGCCTCGGCCGAGGAGTCCGAACGCATCCTGTCCTGGCTGGAACGACCCGAGACCCGCCTGGTCCACACTTCGACCGGTTGGGCCTCGCCGGTCAGAGGAGCGGCTCGATTCCGCGACCTGCTGGCCAAGGCCGAGGCGACACTGCCGACACAACTCTCAACCGAAAGCGCATAAGCATATGGCCGATCGGATAACGTCGACTCACATAGGCTGTTAAGGAAGTGCAGTCCTGCCCGTTTCGTGGCCTGCTTCCGCCCGCCTGTCCGACGGCGCGGAGCTGGGTGAGGAGGTATTTCGCGTGGACCTCGACGCCGGCCACGGGGCCGCACTGGGGGGCGCCCGGCTGACAAAGCCGACCGAGATCCCGCTGGCCCGACGCCTGCGTACGCTGCTGTCCCGCCCGCCCGCCCAGCACGACCCGGTCACCCAACTGGTCCGTACCCACCGGGACATCCACTCCGGCGCCGACACCGCAGCGTTACGACGCGGTTACACCATCGCCGAGAGCATGCACCAGGGGCAGTTCCGCAAGAGTGGTGAGCCCTACATCACCCATCCCCTGGCGGTGGCCCAGATCTGCGCCGACCTGGGCATGGACACCACCACCCTGGTCGCCGCGCTGCTGCACGACACAGTGGAGGACACCCACTACACCCTCCAGGCCCTCGACGCGGACTTCGGACCCGAGGTGGCCCACCTGGTCGACGGCGTCACCAAGTTCGACAAGGCGTTCTACGGCAAGGCCGCCGAAGCGGAGACGATCCGCAAAATGATCATCGCGGCCGGCAAGGACGTCCGGGTGCTGATCATCAAGCTGGCTGACCGGCTGCACAACATGCGTACCCTCGGTGTCCGGTCGCCCGCTTCCCGTGCCCGCATCGCCCGCGCCACGCAGGAGGTCCTGGTGCCGCTCTGCGACCGGCTCGGCATCCAGGCGCTCAAGCGCGAACTCGACGACGTGGTACTCGAGCATCTGGAGCCCGAGGAGTACGCGCGGATCGACGACCACGTCCGGCACCGCCCGCACTGGGACGGTTACCTCCAGACCGTGGTACGCCGGACCGAGGTCGCGCTACGGCGGAACAAGGTCGACGCCTCCGTCGCACCCCGCCCCCGGCACTACTACTCCATCTGGAAGGACACCGTCGCCGGTCAGCACTCCGAGCCCTTCGACCTGCCACGGATCGCGATCGTCGTCGACGGGCCGGAGACCGACTGTTACGCCGCTCTGGGTGCCGTACACACGCTCTGGCGTCCGGTGCCGGGCCGGTTCAAGGACTTCATCGCCGCTCCCAAGAACAACCTCTACCGTTCCCTGCACACCAGCGTCATCGGCCCGAACAACCGGACCGTCGAGGTGCTCATCCGCACCGTCGCGATGCACCGACTGGCCGAGTACGGCGTCGCCGCCGAGTTCCGCTTCCCGCAGCAGAACTCCCCCGCCGACGCCCGCAGGGAGCAGCTCGCCTGGCTCCGTCGGGTGCTCGACTGGGAGCCGACGACCGCCGACCCGGCACAGTTCCTCCAGTCGCTGCGCTGCGACCTCGCCGAGTCCCAGATCCAGGTCTTCGCGGAAGGGCGCCAGATCGTGCTACCGGCGGGTTCGACTCCGGTCGACCTGGCCTACGAGCTGAGCACCGAACGTGGCGACCACTGCCTCGCCGCAAAGATCAACGGTCGACTCGCACCGCTCTCCTCCGAACTGGAGGAGGGGGACGTCGTGGAGATCTTCACCGAGGCCGACGGGCACACCGAGTTCGACGCCCAGGTCGCGCCGCCGGGACCACGCCGGGAATGGCTCAGCTTCGTCAAGTCGCCGCACGCCCAGATGCAGATCAACCGGTGGTTCGCCGAGCACCAGGAGCCGGGCATCTCGATCACCGACAAGGTACGGCTGGGCCGGTCCACGATCGGGCTCGCCCTGCGTAAACACCACCGGGGACTGGCCAACGACACGCCACTGCGGCAACTGGCGGAGGAACTGGGCTATCCCGACCTGGAAACGATGCTGGTCGCGGTCTTCGACCGGGTGATCGAGCCGGATTCGGTGGTCGAGCAACTCATCGCCCGGGTTGACCAGCGCCATTAGCCCGCCGACGCCCCAGCTTCCGCCCACCCGTCCACCGACCTCTAGCCTGGCCTCGTGATCATTCGCCGCTCGTCCGTCCGCGCCATCGTGTACGGCACCTTCTACCGGCTGCCGGTCCGCGTACGGCGGCGGCTGGTCCGACTCGTCGTGCCGAAGTACATCGTGGGCGCGGTGACCCTGGTCTTCGACAGCGAGGCGGAGGCACCGGGTCGGTTGCTGATGCTGCGCCAGCCGACCGGTCCGGGCTGGGGGCTCCCCGCCGGTCTGCTCAACCGCGGCGAGGCCCCGATCGACGGCGCGGCCCGGGAACTGCGGGAGGAGACCGGAATCGCGTTGTCCCCCGAGGACCTGCGACCGGCCGTACCGAATGCCGTGGTGCACGCCAAGGGCTGGGTGGACATGGTGTTCGAGGCGCGGGTACCGGCCTCGACCACCGAACTCGTGGTGGACGGCGCCGAGGTGTACGAAGCGGCCTGGCACCCGTTGACTGACCTGCCCCGCCTGACCCGGGCGACCGGGGTGCTGCTGGGCATCTACGGCATCGGTCCACGAGCCGAGCAGCAGCAGTCCACCACCCGCCCCGATGCCTGAGGAATCGGATTCATGACCGGGTCCACAGCACCGATAAGCGACCGTCCGGACCGGGTCTGCGCCGTGGTGCTGGCCGCCGGTGAGGGCAGCCGACTACGCCCACTGACCACCCACCTGCCCAAGGCGCTGTGTCCGGTGGGCAACGTCCCGTTGCTGGACCGGGTACTGGCCCGGACGGCGGCGCTCGGCTTCGCCGGTCCGGACTCGGTTGCGGTCAACGCCTGCTACCTGGGTGAGCAGGTCGCCGAGCACGTCGGCGGGCGGGGGCACCTGTCGGTGGAGCCCGCTCTGCTCGGCACCGCTGGCGGGCTGGCCAACCTACGGGACTGGATCGACGGTCGCGGGGTGCTGGTCGGCAACGCCGACGGATACCTGGCGGACCCGCAGGCACCACCGGGACCGGACATCGCCGCGCTGCTGGCCGACTGGGACGGTCGGACCGTACGGCTGCTCGGTCAACCGATCCACGGCCCGGACGAACCCGGCAGCTTCAGCGGCCACCGGTTCGCCGGCTGGTCCCTGCTGCCGTGGCGCTGGATCCGGGACCTGCCGGTAACCCACTCGGACCTGGTCCGAGCGGTCTGGCGGCCGGCGGAGGCGGCGGGCGAACTGACCGTGGTCAGCTTCACCGGCACGTACCTCGACACCGGCACACCGGCCGACTATCTGGCCGCGAACCTGCATGCCGCCGGCGGCGGCAACCTGATCCATCCCACCGCGACCGTCACCGGGACCTGTCACCAGTCGGTGGTCGGTGCTGGCGCGGTGGTGGACGGTACGATCACCCGCTCCGTCGTATGGCCCGGTGGAATGGTGACCGGGGGCCAGCAACTGACCGAGGCGATCCGGGTGGGCCGGGACCTGACCCTGACGACCAACGGCTGACCCCGGCAACCAACGGCTGACCGTGGCGACCAACGGCTGACCGTGGCGACCAACGGCTGACCTTGCCGATCGGCGGCTGCCCCTGTCGCCCACCGACTGATCGTGCCGACCAACGACCGGTACCCGGTAGCCGGCCCGGCTACCGGGGCGACCATCTAGCATGAGCCACGACGCGCGTAGGCAGGGCCCGGTGAACGCCAGGAGCGAGCGGACCCGCCGAGCCACGATTGGAGAACCCCACTGTGATCACCGCGATCGTCCTGATCGACTGCGCCACCGACTCGATCCCCGAGGTGGCCGAGGCGCTGGCCGCTCTGCCCGGGGTCAGCGAGGTCTATTCGGTGGCCGGACACGTCGACCTGATCGCGATGATCCGGGTCCGCGAGTTCGACCAGATCGCCGAGGTGATCGCCGGTCGTATCTCCAAGGTGCCGGGCGTGCTCAACACCGAGTCGCACATCGCCTTCCGGGCGTACTCGCAGCACGACTTGGAGGAGGCGTTCGCGATCGGGCTGGCCAACGCCGACTGAGTCGGTCCCGGCGCCGCACGTACCCTGTACGGGTGGATGTTACTGAGGAGTACGAGCAGGAGTTCGTCGACGTCGACGGCGGCCGGCTCGGGATTCAGCTCTACCCGGAACCGGAGAACGTGACCGGCGCGCCGGTCGTGGTGATCTGCCCGGCGATGGGGGTCCGGGCCCGCTACTACCGACCGTTCGCGGCTGCCCTGCGCTCGGCCGGGCTCGCCGTCGTGGTGGCCGACCTGCGGGGCACCGGTGTCAGCACGCCACGGCCGAGCCGGGCCGACCGGTACGGCTACGCCGAACTGGCGAGCGACGTCGGCTCGGTGCTGGACAGCCTCAAGTCACGTACGGATGGACGTACCCGCCTGCTGCTGGGGCACTCGCTGGGCGGCCAGGCCGCACTGCTGCACCTCGCCCTGGGGCGCAAGGACACCGTGGATGGTCTGGCCCTGGTGGCGTCCGGCATGCCCTACTGGCGTGCCTACTCCGACGTGCGACGTTACGGGGTGCTGCCGTACAGCCAGGGAATCGCGGCCGTCTCGGCAGTGCTGGGGGTATGGCCAGGCTGGGGATTCGGTGGGCGGCAGGCGCGGGGCGTGATCCGGGACTGGGCGTACACCGCGCGAACCGGCCGGTTCCCGATGCTCGACGGAGTCGACCCGGAGGCGGCCCTGCGCTCCGTACGCACACCCGTCCTCGCCGTGAGCGTCGACCAGGACCAGTTCACGCCACACGAGACGCTCGACCACCTGTGCGGCAAGCTGACCGACGCGTCCATACAGCGCGAGCGGTACACCACGGCGCAGGCCGGCGGCCCCCTCGACCATTTCACCTGGGTACGAGCTTCCGGTCCGCTCGCCGCCCAAGTCGCGAGGTTCGCCACCGGCCTACCGGCCGCTAGTCAGCGGATCAGCTGACCGCCGGTCCGGGTGCTGTCACCGTCCCGGTCGGCCCCGGCGTCTCCGGGGTTCCGGTCGGACCCGGTGTGCCCGTGTTTCCCGGTCCGGTGTTGGTCGGGCCCGGAGTACCCGGACTCGAGGTTCCCGGCCTCGGCGTACCCGGGGTCGGGCTGCCCGATGCGCTCGGGCCGGGCGTGCCCGGCACCGTCACACCAAGCCGTTGAGCCAGCGCGACGAGTGCCTCGTGATGCGCCTGGATCACCGGCAGTGCGTCCTGCGCCACCTGTTTCACCGTGGTGTCCGCGCCCTGGGAGATCTCAGACTGGATCAACTGCATGGCCTGGGCATGCATCGTCAGCTCGGACGAGACCCACTGCGTGTCGAACGTGCTGCCGCTGACCCCCCGCAACTGTTTCAGGACGGCCTGTTGGTCGGCGTTAGGGGCGTTTGGCAGGCTCACCCCCACCGACTTGGCGGTGTTCTGCACCGTCTGATCCAGCTGGGTGTGGTCCGTTACGAACCGGGCCCCCAGGTCCTTGACCTGCTGGTTGTTGCCCTTCTGCTGGGCCAGGTTACCGGCGGCGATCTCCGTCAGGTTCACCTGGTGGATCGCCTGTAGGAACTGTTTGTCCTGGCTCGACGGCGCAACCGCGCCGCGCTCCACGGTGGCACTGTGTGCCGCCGAGGCCGGTGCCAGGCTCAACACCAGCAGCCCGGCTATTGTCGCCAGGCGTTTGACCCCCGACATTTCGATCCCCCCTCGAATCGTTGAACCTCGGGCGTACCCACGTGTTAGGCATCCACGCGGGTTATCCCCGGAAGGTCCTGAGGGAACCGCCGCTTCGCAGGCGTCCGTACCCAAAATGACGATATGAGAGGTCTCGACCTTTTCGCGCCAGAGCGGGAGGTAGGGCGGGAAGTGGTCGGGTTACTCGGCAGCCTGCGCTGCTCGTGCCACCTCGATCCAGTGCTCCAGCGCCCGACCGGCCGCGCCGGAGTCGATCGACTCCGCTGCCCGGCTCATCCCGTCGCGCAGCGCGGTCAGCAGGTCACCGCCGAGCCCTCCCTGGGTGGCCAGGGCCACGGCGGAGTTGACCAGGACCGCGTCCCGTACCGGTCCCGGCTGGCCATCGAGGAGCCGCCGGGCCGCTCCGGCGTTGAAGGCCACGTCACCGCCACGCAGGTCACCGGGGGCGGACCGGGGTACGCCAAGGTCGGCGACGTCGACGACGCTCTCGGTCACCCTGCCCTGGTGCGCGACCCAGACCCGGGTCGGCGCGGCGGTGCTGAACTCGTCGAGCCCGTCCTCACCCCGCATCACCACGACCGAGTCACCACGGCTGGCGAAGACCTCCGCCATCACCGGGGCCATCCGTTGGTCGAAGCAACCGACGGCGGCTGCCCGCGGGCGGGCCGGGTTCGTCAGCGGGCCGAGGAAGTTGAAGGCGGTCGGTACGCCGATCTCGCGTCGGGCCACGGACGTGTGCCGGAAGCCGGGGTGGAACCGGGCGGCAAAGCAGAACCCGATCCCGGCCTCGGCGACGCACCGGGCGACACCCGCCGGCCCGAGGTCCAGCGGCACCCCCAGGAACTCCAACAGGTCGGCGGCCCCGCAGGAGGAGGACGCCGCCCGGTTGCCGTGCTTGACCACCCGTACGCCGGCACCGGCCAGCACCATGGCGGTCATGGTGGAGATGTTGACCGTGTGGGCCCGGTCACCGCCGGTGCCGACCACGTCGAGGGCGGTCTGCCGGACGTCCTCCGGGAGGTCCACCGACACGGAGTTGGCCAGCATGGCCTCGACCAGACCGGCCAACTCGGCCGGGGTCTCCCCCTTGGCCCGTAGCGCCACGGCGAACCCGGCGATCTGGGCCGGCGTCGCCGACCCGGACATGATCTCGCCCATCGCCCACGCGGTATCGGCTGTGGAAAGCTCCTCGGACCGCAACAGCGCGGTGAGAAGGTTGGGCCAGTTCCGTTCGCCCATCATGGGCCTCCCGAGCGCGCGTGGGGTTCGGACGGTGGCAGACGGACCGGTTGTCCGCGTCAGGCCTTCGCTTCGACGCCGTTGCCGGCGCGCAGCATCGCGGCCACGGTCTGGCCGGTGGTCACCGGGTCGAGCGGGTGCACCAGGGTGGCCTCGACGGCGGCATAGGCAGCCAGCCAGCGGTCCGCAGCCCGGGCGATCACCAGGCAGACCGGTGGTGAATCCGCACGGTCGTCCTTGATCTGCCGAGCGATGCCGATGCCGCCCGCCGGGGTGGCCTCGCCATCGAGCAGCAGCAGGTCGATCTCGTAGTCGTCGACCAGCTGGATGCACTCGGCATAGGTTGCCGCCTCGACGAACTCGACCTTCAGGTCGCTGGCCGGCCGGGGGCCGACGGCCAACCGCATCCGGTCCCGGACCTGCGGGTCGTCGCTGTAGAGCAGGACGGTGTAAAGACGATCGGTCATCAGTCGCATGGCTCCCGCGTCGGTGGGGTGGTTCACCAGGTCCATCGGACTTGGGCTGGTGGAACGACCCCGGCGTGCCCGCCGATCGTACCCGTCGGGCCCGGGCCCCCGTCGTCCCGGCCGGGTCGCCGGCGGGGGGCGCTGCCAGCACCCCTCGCCGGGCCACCCGGCGCGTCGATGGTCAGGCGACGGTGACCGACGACCGGGCCGGGTCGGCCG
>NZ_JBHTMP010000006.1:0-192572 GCF_042679305.1 Micromonospora sonneratiae
GTGTCGGCGTTCCCGTTCCACTACGCGCAGTGGGAGACCCAGGCTGCTGATCTGGTGGCCGAGCACTGGAACAACAGCTGACCCGGCCCGACCGGCCGACAGTTGACATACGAAGTGACGTGAACGGCCGGTGGCCGGGACCCTCAAGCCAGGGCCCCGGCCACCGGCCGTTCTGCTGGCACTACCCGACGCTGACCTCGGTGTCGCCGACGGTTGCCTGCCACCGTGCTGTCCACTGCTGGCGTACGGCGGCGAAACTGTCGTCGGTCAGCCCGTAGGTGGTGACGGTGACGCCGACCGGGCCGGCTTCGGTATCGGTCAACGGATGGGTGGCGGAGACAACGATCAGGTGCCCGTCGCCGTCGAGCACCGCCTGCTGGCAGCGGCTCTCGTGCCAGATCTCCTTGACTCCGGCGGCTGCCAACATGGCGAGCGCAGCTGGGCCGGTGGCCGTACCGGACAGGTGCAGTGCCCGACGGTGAGCGCTGCGGTGCCGTTCGAGGAGGAAGCGAAGTTGTTCGAAGAATGCCCGCCAGCCCTCTTCGAGCGGGTCGTAGACATCCGCCCACTTCGCATCGTCCAGGTCCCCGGCCATGACCAGCCGTACGACGGTACGCCGGCCATCCGTGGTCAACTGGATGGTCTGCCCGGCGGCCAGGGAGATTCGATCCGGTGGCAGGTGCTCGGCATGGTCGACGAAGATGTAGCGGATCTCCGCGTCGAGGCCGTCATGTGGCCAGCCGAACCACTCGTGGATCTGTCCGGGTGTGGTGAGGGCGGACCACACGGTTTCCAGCGGCGCGTCGATCGTCGTCTCGACCTGGAACGGCTTCTGCTCGGTCACGGGTCCTGCTCCTTACGCTTGAAGCGACTGGTCGGTGTCGTGGTCGGTGCCGTGCTCTGCCTGGTCGGGAGCTTGGCTGTGCCCCGTGCTCCGGGACGGATAGCCGCCGATGACGACGCGGTAGCGCCGGCGGGAGTCCGGCGAGTCGTAGGAGGCGGCCAGCTCGGCCACCCGTTCGGCGAGCTGGCTGGCGAACTGTTCGATCTCGGCCGGCTGGTTGAACCCGACCTCGGCCTCGATGGTGAAGGTGACCAGGCGCCGGTCGACGGTCGCCGCCTGATCGCGCATCTCGGCCACCTCGGTGAAGGTCCGTGCGGCGGTCGAGAGCAGGGTGTCGACGGCGAACCGGTCCTGGCCCTGGCCGGGCAACTCGCCGACGATCGCGGGTGCGACGACCACGGTACGGGCGGTCGCCCGCATCAGTCGCTCGGTGCGGCCCCGGCGTTGCCGCACCTCGACCAGTTCGACCAGGCCGCTCTTTTCCAGCTCCCGTAGGTGGTAGTTGATCCGCTGGCGGCTTTCGCCGAGCCGGGCGGCGAGGCTGGTGGCCGATGCCGGCTCATCCAACTCGGCAAGGAGTCGTTGCCGCAGCGGGGACAGGGTGCCCCGCAGGTCGCTGTCCCGGAGCACCTCCAAGCCGTTGCCCATGGCTGACAGGCTGCTATTGAAAAACGGATTTGTCAATTGGTGTCGAGAGGACGCCGACCCGCATCCGGCGAGTCAGACGACCGCCTGCGCCAAGCCGCCCGTGCCGCCGCCGCAGTCAGGAGCAGGACCCACATGGCCGCAACGAACCACAACAGGCCGGGCAGGTAGTTCCGGTCATCAAGGCCAGGATTGGGCGGCCCGGCCATCGGGCGGGTCAGCACCGGCAGGATCGTGCAGACGGTAGGCCGGTGTGGCCGGTCGAGGTAGTGCTTCGTTGAACTGGGTGTGAACGGGCCCGGGTCGATGCCCCCGAGAGCAATTGGGGAGGGAATGCGCCGATCACCGTTACGCCCACCGGGGTGGGCCGCTGCCTCGGGCATGGCGTTCTGCGTTCTCGCCGGGCTGGTCGTCACCGGTCATACCGAGTTGATCGCGGCTGACGCCAGCCTGAGCGCCGCTGCGTACAACCTCGGGGAGCGGTACCCCGCCGTCCGGGCGGCAGCCGGGCGACTTACCCACCTGGGGCACGTCGCCGTCGTGTTCACCCTGGTCGGGGGCGCGGTCGGGACGTTGCCACAGCGTCGACGGAAGCAGGCGCTGGCCTTCGCCACCACGGCCTTCGCCGCCGGCGGGTTGCTACGCGGTGCGGTGCGGGACTGGACCGCCCGGGTACGGCCGGAACGACCGGGCCCACCCTTCGACGGATACGCCTTCCCCTCGGGACATTCCAGCCGGGCGGCGACCGCTGCCCTCGTCGTGGCGTTCCTGCGCTGGCCGGAATTGTCCCCGGCGGGCCGCGCCGTGCTGCTTGCCGCGCTGGTGGGTTGGCCGCTGACGGTCGGTGCCAGTCGGGTGGTGCTGGCCGCGCACTGGCCGAGCGACGTGCTTGCCGGTTGGCTGGTGGCACTCACGGCCGGACCGGTCGCCGCCAGCCTGACCCGGGCGCTTCCCGCCGCCCAGGCCCGACCAGCTTCGTCCGGCTGTCGTGGACGCGGCCGTCGCGGCGCTCCGTAACGGCTAATCGGCTGGCCCGGTCAGGCGACAGTGCCTACCATCGGCGGCCATGACGCAAGCCATCGACGACTGGGCGTACGGGGTCACCCGGGTAGCGGTGATGACCGGTGCCGGAATCTCCACCGATTCGGGTATCCCGGACTACCGTGGCCCGAACGGGGTGTGGACCCGTGACCCCGCCGCCGCCGAGGTGTTCACCTATCCCAACTTCATGGCGGACCCGGCGGTCCGCCGTCGGTTCTGGCAGCGCTACCTGAACCATGCCGCCTGGCAGGCCGAGCCCAACGCGGCACACCGGGCCCTCGCGGAGCTGGAACGGTCCGGTTCGTCGGTGCGGATCCTGACGCAGAACATCGACGGGCTGCATCAGTTGGCCGGCAGCACGCCCCGCAAGGTGCTGGAGCTGCACGGCAGCATGCGTACGGTGGTCTGCACGGGCTGCGGGGAGCGGACGCCGACGGGCCAGACGCTGGCCCGGGTCGCGGAGGGCGAGCATGATCCGAGCTGTCCGTCCTGCGGCAGCATCCTCAAGCTCGGGCTGGTGATGTTCGGCGAGCATCTCGACGCCACGGTCCTCGGACAGGCGAAACGGGTCGCCGCAGTGAGCCAGCTCCTGCTGGTGGTGGGCAGTTCCCTGCTGGTCGAGCCCGCCGCGTCGCTGTGTGCCGTCGCTGCCGATGCCGGTGCCCGGCTGGTGATCGTCAACCGGGATCCGACCCCGTACGACCATCTGGCGGTCGACGTGATCCGGGAGCCGATCGGGGTCGCCGTCCCCCGGATCGCGGCCGCGTTGGGTAAGGTCAATGAGGCTGGTTTGTGAGGGTTACGACTTCCCACCCAACTCCCGGAACTTGGCCAGCGCGTCCTGTATGGACGAGTACTCGCCCTGGTACGCGCCGTTGAGATAGACCTTGTAAACGGAGCCGGTGTAGCCGCGTTCGGATTCGATGGTGACCTGGCCCCCGTTGTCGGTACGGGCGGACTTGACCAGCATCAAACTTCCCTTCTCCCCTAAGGCGAATGTCGAGCCGGTTCTGGATCGACCCTACTCCTCGGTATCGGTGTTGATCGACCCAGGGGGACGTCTTCCCGATGGTGATCGACCTGATTTCCGTCGATCGGTTGGTGGCGCCGATGGCCTCACGGTGGGCTGCCGTCCGGTGTCGTACGGGCGCGGTGTACCGATGGGGGCGGATCGGCGACGGGGCCAGCGGACCGGATGATTTTTCACTATCGTCGGTTAGGTCGGCTTCTGTGACGCTGCCGGGAGGGGGTGCCGCCGTGGGGGTCCGTACCTGGATCGAGGGTTGGCCGGTCTACCGCCAGCTCACCGGCACCGACCCGCTGGGCCTGGGCCTGGCGGCGAAGTCGGCCCGCTCTGCTGCGCTGACCCCCCGGGTCGAGACAGCCGACTCGATGGCCCGCTCGGTCTGCCCGTACTGCGCGGTCGGCTGCGGGCAGCGGGTCTACGTCACCGACGGCAAGGTCACCCAGATCGAGGGGGACCCGGACAGTCCGATCTCGCGCGGCCGGCTCTGCCCGAAGGGGGCGGCCAGCAAGAACCTGGTCACCAGCGAGCTGCGCCAGCAGAAGGTGCGCTACCGGCGGCCGTACGGCACGGACTGGGAGGAACTCGACCTCGACACCGCGCTGGAGATGATCGCCGACCGGGTGCTGGCGGCCCGGGAGGAGACCTGGGAGGAGAACGACGAGGCGGGCTGTCCGCTGCGCCGTACCCGTGGCATTGCCAGCCTCGGCGGCGCGACACTGGACAACGAGGAGAACTACCTCATCAAGAAGCTGTTCACGGCGATGGGCGCGATCCAGATCGAGAACCAGGCCCGTATTTGACACTCCGCCACCGTCCCCGGTCTGGGGACCAGCCTCGGCCGTGGCGGCGCCACCGGGTTCCAGCAGGACCTGGTCAACTCCGACTGCATCATCATCCAGGGCTCCAACATGGCCGAATGCCACCCGGTGGGATTCCAGTGGGTGATGGAGGCCAAGAAGCGGGGGGCCAGGGTCATCCACGTCGACCCGAGGTTCACCCGGACCAGCGCCATGGCCGACACCCACGTCCCGATCCGGGCCGGCACCGACATTGCCTTCCTGGGGGGCATCGTCCGGCACATCATCGAGAACGAGCTGGACTTCCGGGAGTACCTGCTGGCCTACACCAACGCGGCGACCATCGTCACCAGGCAGTACCGGGACACCGACGACCTGGACGGGCTGTTCTCCGGCTACCAGCCGGAGACGGCCAGCTACGGCCAGACGAGTTGGCAGTACCAGGGGCAGGAGCACGATGGCGGCGGCGACACCGCCACCCAGCGGGAGACCGGCGCCGGCCTGGAGCACGAGTCACACGGTGTGCCGGTCGGCGGTGACACCGAGCGGGACGAGACGTTGCAACACCCGCGTTGCGTCTACCAGATCCTCAAACGGCACTACGCCCGCTACACGCCGGAGATGGTCGAGCGGGTCTGCGGCGTTCCCCGGGAGTTGTTCGAGGAGGTGGCAAGCGCCTGGACGGCCAACTCCGGCCGGGAACGCACCACCGCCCTGGTCTATTCGGTCGGGTGGACCCAACACAGCATCGGGGTGCAGTATATCCGCACCGGAGCGATCATCCAGTTGCTGCTGGGCAACGTCGGCCGCCCCGGTGGCGGGGTGCTGGCGCTGCGCGGGCATGCCAGCATCCAGGGCTCCACCGACATTCCGACCCTGTTCAACCTGCTGCCCGGCTACCTGCCGATGCCGCAGCACGCGGCACACCCGTCGCTGGCCAAGTGGATCGACACCATGCGGCATCCGCAGCAGCGGGGCTTCTGGGGCAACGCGGACGCCTACGCGGTGAGCCTGCTCAAGGCGTACTGGGGTGACGCGGCCACCCCGGACAACGACTTCTGCTTCGGCTACCTGCCGAAGATCACCGGTGACCACGGCACCTACCAGCAGGTCCTCGACATGATCGACGGCAAGATCAAGGGGTACTTCCTGCTCGGGCAGAACCCGGCCGTCGGCTCCGCGAACGGTCGCGCCCAGCGGCTGGGCATGGCCAACCTCGACTGGCTGGTGGTCCGGGACCTGTTCATGATCGAGAGCGCGACGTTCTGGAAGGAGGGACCGGAGGTCGAGACCGGCGAGATCGTGCCGGAGGAATGCCGTACCGAGGTGTTCTTCCTCCCGGCCGCCTCACACGTGGAGAAGGAGGGCACCTTCACCCAGACGCAGCGGCTGCTGCAATGGCGGGAGAAGGCCCTGGACGCGCCCGGCGACTGTCGCTCCGAACTGTGGTTCTTCTACCACCTCGGTCGGATCGTCCGGGAGCGTCTGGCCGGCTCCGACCGGCCCCGCGACCGGCCCCTGCTCGACCTCAACTGGAACTACCCCACGCACGGTCCGTACGCGGAGCCGAGCGCCGAGGCCGTGCTCTACGAGATCAACGGGTACGACGTGGCGACCGGCCGGCCGCTGGCCTCGTACACGGAAATGAAGGCCGACGGCTCCACCGCCGGCGGCTGCTGGATCTACTCCGGTGTGTACGCCGACGGGGTGAACCAGGCCGCCCGCCGTAAACCCGGCCGGGACCAGAGCTGGGTGGCCCCCGAGTGGGGATGGGCCTGGCCGGCCAACCGGCGAACCCTCTACAACCGCGCCTCGGCAGACCCGGACGGCCGGCCGTGGAGCGAACGTAAGGCGTACGTCTGGTGGGACCCGGACGCTGGTGAGTGGGTCGGGCACGACGTCCCCGACTTCGAGAAGAACAAGCCGCCGACCTACCGGCCACCCGAGGGTGCCATCGGCGTTGCGGGGATCAGCGGAACCGACCCGTTCATCATGCAGGGAGACGGAAAGGGCTGGCTGTACGCACCGGCCGGCACCCTCGACGGCCCGCTGCCCACCCACTACGAGCCGGCCGAGTCACCAGTGCGTAACCCGCTCTACGCCCAACAGGCCAACCCCACCCGCAAGGTGTACGACCGACCGGACAACCCCACCAACCCGAGCCCACCACAGCCGCACAGCGACGTCTTCCCGTACGTCTTCACGGTCAGCCGGCTTACCGAGCATCACACGGCCGGTGGAATGAGCCGCAACGTCGGTTACCTGGCGGAGTTGCAGCCGCAGATGTTCATGGAGGTCTCCCCGGAACTGGCCGTCGAGCGGGGCCTGGTCCACCTGGGCTGGGCACACCTGGTCACCACCCGGTCGGTGGTCGAGGCCCGAGTGCTGGTCACCGGTCGGGTCGCCCCGATCCGGCTCGACGGCCGGGTCGTCCACCAGATCTGGCTGCCGTACCACTGGGGCGACCAGGGACTGAGCCGGGGAGATTCGGCCAATGACCTGTTCGGGATCGTTCTCGACCCTAACGTGCTGATCCAGGAGAGCAAGGTCGGCACCTGCGACCTGCGGGCCGGGCGGCGGCCCAGGGGAGCGGCGCTACGGGACCTGGTGGACGACTACCGTCGCCGGTCCGACACCGCGGACGGTCGGTACCCGCCGATCCTCACCACACCCGCCGCCAGCGACGGAGAAGCCGAGCATGACTGACACCTCATACGGCACGCTGGACCCGGCACTGGACGCGGGCCACGTCGACGCCCCGCCACGCATGGGCTTCTTCACCGACACCAGCGTCTGCATCGGCTGCAAGGCGTGCGAGGTGGCCTGTAAGGAATGGAACCTCGTACCCACGACCGGGCTGGACCTGCTGGGCATGTCGTACGACAACACCGGTGCGCTGACCGCCAACTCGTGGCGGCACGTCGCCTTCGTCGAGACCGACACGCACTGGCTGATGATGTCGGACGTCTGCAAGCACTGCACCCGGGCGGCCTGCCTGGACGTCTGCCCGACCGGCTCGCTGTTCCGTACGGAGTTCGGCACGGTCGTGGTGCAGGAGGACATCTGCAACGGCTGCGGCTACTGCATTCCGGCCTGCCCGTACGGGGTGATCGACCAGCGGCGCGACGACGGGCGGGCCTGGAAGTGCACGCTGTGCTACGACCGGATCGGCGCGGGGATGACCCCGGCCTGTGCCCAGGCCTGTCCCACCGAGTCGATCCAGTACGGCCAACTCGACGAACTGCGTGACCGCGCCCAGGCCAGGGTACGCAAGCTACAGGCCGACGGGATGTCCGAGGCACGTCTCTACGGCCACGAACCGAGCGACGGCGTTGGCGGCGACGGGGCGTTCTTCCTGCTGCTCGACGAGCCGGAGGTGTACGGGCTGCCCCCGGACCCGGTGGTGACCACCCACGATCTGCCCCGGATGTGGCGTCAGGCCGGACTCGCCGCCCTTGTCATGGCCGCCGCCACGGTGGTTGCGTTCCTCGGTGGGCAGCGGTGACCGCGCCCGGCCCCCACCCGGACGGGGGACAGCGTCGGCGGGAACGGGACGGGATCACCGTCCCACCGGCCCGGTTCCAGTCGTACTACGGCCGACCGATCATCAAGGCCCCGGTGTGGCGGTGGGACATCCCCGCGTATCTGTTCACCGGCGGCCTGGCCGCCGGAACGGCGATGCTGGCGGCCGGTGCCGACCTGACCGACCGTCCCGCGTTGCGCCGGAGCAGCCGACTCGCCGCCCTCGGTGCGGTCGGTGCCAGCACGTACTTCCTGATCCACGACCTCGGTCGGCCGGAACGGTTCCACCACATGCTGCGGGTGGCCAAACCCACCTCCCCGATGTCGGTCGGCACCTGGATCCTCGCCGCGTTCGGCCCGGCGGCGGGAGCCGCCGCAGTGAGCGAGTTCGCGTCCTGGCTGCCCCAGCGGGGTCCGCTCGGTCTGGTACGCCGTGTGCTGCCGCCGGCCGGTCGGGCCGCCGGCGTCGCCTCCGCCGTGGTGGCCCCGGCGCTGGCCACCTACACGGGAGTGCTGCTGGCCGACACCGCCGTACCGTCCTGGCACGACGCCTATCCGTACCTGCCGTTCGTGTTCTCCGGCAGCGCACTGGCCGGTGCGACCGGGCTGGGCCTGATCGCCACGCCAACGGCCGAGAACCGGCCGGTGCGGCGGCTGGCCGTGGTGGGTGCGGGTATCGAGCTGGTCGCCGGCCGACGGGTCGAACGAATGGGACTGACCAGCGAGCCGTACCACACCGGCCCGGCCGGGCTCCTGCTGCGCGCCGGCCGGGCGCTGCTGGTGGCCGGAACGGTGGGAGCGGTGCTCGGGCGGCGTAGTCGGATCGTGTCGGCCCTGTCCGGGGCGGCCCTGCTGGCCTCCTCGGCCATGACCCGGTTCGCCGTGTTCCAGGCCGGGCTCACCTCCGCCCGCGACCCGAGATACACGGTAGTCCCGCAGCGTGAGCGGCGAGACCGGGAGAAGGCCCCGCACTGACGGGTGACAAATCCTGCTTGCGTTGTATGCAACGGTTCTTCTGGCCCGAACCGATATGCCCAGTGGCTACAGTGCTCGGTGGAGGCGTTCAGGCGGCTGGTGCCCCTCCCGGTCTTCAAAACCGGTGTGGTCCGGGACCCGGGCCGGGCGGGTTCGATTCCCGTCCGCCTCCGCCAAACGGGGACGAGGTGAACCATGCGTAACCGGTCTATCGATCCGAGGCGGCGGGTGCCGCGTACCGATGTCCTGCTGGCCGACCCCCGGCTCGCCGCCGCCGCTGCCTCACACGGCCGGTCCCGGGTCAAGGCGGTCATCGTCGGTGCCCAGGAACGGGCACGGCGTGGCGAGATCCGCCCCGAGGACGTACCCGCCGCAGCGGTGGCGGCGTTGCCCGGGGGCGGACCACAGCCCGTCATCAACGCCACCGGTGTGCTACTGCACACCAACCTCGGCCGTGCCGCGCTGTCCACTGCCGCGGTCGACGCGGTGATCGCCGCCTCCGGGCACACCGCCGTCGAACTCGACCTGAACACCGGCCGCCGGGCCCAACGCGGACGCGACGCGCTGGCTGCGCTGGCCGCCGCCGTACCGGACGCCCAGGCGGTCCACGTCGTCAACAACGGTGCAGCCGCACTGGTGCTGGCCGCGACGGTGCTGGCCGCCGGCCGCGACATCGTGGTCAGCCGGGGCGAACTGGTCGAGATCGGCGACGGATTCCGCCTGCCTGATCTGCTGGAGAGCACCGGCGCGCGGCTACGCGAGGTGGGCACCACCAACCGCACCACGCTGGCCGACTACTCCTGGGCCGTCGGTGCGGGCACGGGCTTCATCCTCAAGGTCCACCCGTCCAACTTCATCGTCCGGGGCTTCACCACCTCGGTTCCGGTCAGTGAGTTGGTCACGTTGGGGGTACCGGTCGTTGTGGACATCGGCTCCGGATTGCTGACACCGGAACCCCTGCTGCCCGACGAACCCGATGCGGCGTCCGCGTTGCGGGCCGGTGCGTCGCTGGTCACCGCCAGTGGCGACAAGCTGCTCGGCGGCCCGCAGGCCGGGTTGCTGCTCGGCGACTCCGACCTGGTCGAGCGGTTACGCCAGCATCCGCTGGCCCGTGCTCTGCGGGTGGACAAGCTGACCTTCGCGGCCCTGGAAGCAACGCTACGCGACCCGGAGACCCCGACCTGGCGGGCACTGCGGGCCCGCCCTGGAGAACTGCACGACCGGGTCGAGCGGCTACGTGAGGCGATCGCCGAGGCCGGACACAAGACGGAGGTCGTCGCCTGCGTAGCGGTCGTCGGTGGCGGGGGAGCACCGGGTGTCGAGCTGGACTCGTGGGCACTGTCGCTACCCGAACGGTACGCCGAAGCACTGCGACAGGGCGACCCGCCGGTGCTCGGGCGGGTCGAGCGTGGCCGGCTGCTGCTCGACCTGCGCGGCGTACCGGCCGACCAGGACGACACCCTGCGCCGGGCGGTGCTACGGGTGCTCCACAACGGGCCGGGCAACTGAGTCGACGTGCAGGTCATCGCCACCGCCGGGCACGTCGACCACGGCAAGTCCACTCTGGTCAGGGCGTTGACCGGAATGGAACCCGACCGGTGGGCCGAGGAACGCCGTCGGGGCATGACCATCGACCTCGGCTTCGCCTGGACCTCGCTACCCTCCGGTCGGGTGGTCGCCCTGGTCGACGTACCCGGGCATGAGCGGTTCGTGCCCAACATGCTGGCCGGAGTCGGTCCGGTGCCGGCCGTGCTGCTGGTCGTGGCCGCCGACGAGGGATGGATGCCCCAGTCCGCCGAGCACCTCGCGGCGCTCGACGCGCTCGGTGTCCGGCACGGCCTGCTGGCGGTTACCCGGTCCGATCTCGCCGATCCGTACCCGGCCGCCGAACAGGCCCGGGCGGAGTTGGCCGGCACGTCGCTGGCCGACATCGAGACGGTTGCGGTCAGTGGCGTGACGGGGGCCGGTCTGGCCGACCTGGGGGCAGCACTCGACCGACTGGCCGCGCGACTGCCGGAACCACCGGCGACCGCCCCGGTACGGCTGTGGGTGGACCGGGTGTTCACCATCGCCGGCAGCGGTACGGTCGTCACCGGCACCCTGGGCGGCGGCCGACTGCACCCCGGCGACGAACTTGAGCTCGGTACCACCGGCCAGCGGGTGCGCGTCCGGTCCCTCCAGTCGTTGGGGGCACCCGTCGACCGGGCCACCGGGGTTGCCCGGGTCGCGGTCAACCTTCGCGGGGTGGCCCGGGACCAGGTGGCGCGGGGGGATGCCCTGCTCACCCCGGGGCGGTTCCAGCCGACCGACCTGGTCGACGTGCGACTGTGCGGCGATCCGGTGGGCGACCTGTCGGCCACCCTGATGCTGCACATCGGCTCGGCCGCCGTGCCGGTACGGGTACGACCACTCGGTGTGGACACCGCCCGGCTGCGGCTGGCCCGGCCGGTGCCGCTGCACCTGGGTGACCGGGCGCTGCTGCGTGATCCCGGTCAGCGGCGGGTGGTCGGTGGGGTGACCGTGCTGGACGTCGTACCGCCACCGTTGAACCGTCGGGGATCGGCGGCTGCCCGGGCGGCGACGTTGGCCGACCTGGACGGGCCGCCGGACGAGGCCGGTGAGCTGCGCCGACGGGGACCGATGCGCAGGGACGCGCTGGAGCGGATGGGCGTGCGGGTCGGTACGGCCCCGGTGGTCGGGGACTGGCACGTCGATGCGGGCCAGTGGCGGGATCTGCGCCGCCGGGCCATCGCCGAGGTACGGCGGTACGCCGACACCCATCCGCTTGAGGCGGGTGTCCCCGTCGAGACCCTGCGCCGGCTGCTCGGGTTGCCCGACCGGCTGCTGGTCCCCGCGCTGGTCGTACCGCCGCTGGTGATGTCGGGCGGTCGGGTGGGTGTCGGTGGAACGGACGTCGCACTGCCCGATGCGGTGCTGCGGGCCATCGAGCGGGTTCGCCACGAGCTGGCGGATCGACCGTTCCGTGCCCCGGAGGCGGCCCGGCTGCGCGAACTCGGCCTGGGGCAGCGGGAGGTCGGCGCCGCGGTCCGGGTGGGAGCGTTGTTGTGCCTGGCGGAGAACGTCGTACTCCTGCCCGCCGCAGCCGACGATGCCGTACGCGTGCTGGCTGGTCTGCCGCAGCCGTTCACGCTCAGCACCGCCCGCCAGGCACTGGACACGACCCGTCGGGTCGCCGTGCCGTTGCTGGAGCTACTGGATCGTCGCGGTGCGACCCGACGGCTTTCCGACGACGTCCGGGTCGTGGTGACGCCGCCACCGGGCTGATGGTCGACCGAGAGAATCCGGTGCAACCCTTACCTGTCGCTGTTGGTCCTTTCCATGACGACGTTGCCGAAGGAGTGCAATGGATGGACAGGACGCCGTACACCAGGCGTATCAGGCGTACTACCACCGATTAGTCGGTCAGCTCTACGGGCTCACCGGTGATCTGCCCGAGGCGCAGGACGTGGTGCACGAGGCGTATGCGCGGGCGCTGGCCCGCCCCGCGCGGTTCCTCGAACTGGACGATCCGGAGAAGTGGCTGCGTACGGTTGCGATGAACGTGGCCCGCAGCCGCTTCCGACGTCGCTGGGTGTTCGACCGGCTGCTCCGGTCCGGTCGGGTGGACCGACCCGACGACATCGTGCCCGGGCTGTCGCCCGACCATGTCGCGCTGGTCGCCGCGCTGCGCGAACTCAACCGGCCGACCCGGGAGGCCGTGGTGCTCCACCATCTGGCCGACCTGACGGTGGAGGAGGTGGCCGACACGCTCGACGTTCCGGTCGGCACGGTCAAGGCACGACTGTCCCGGGGACGAGCCGCGCTCGCCCGACTTCTGTCTGACAACCCCCGGATCTTGCGGAAGGAGACGGTACGTCATGCGTGAACCGGACTACCAGGGGCTACGGGACCACGTCGCCCGTTCCGCCCAACAGCCGGCGTTCGAGACGGTGCGGACACGCGCCAGCCGACTGCGTGCCCGTGGCCGGATGAAAGCCGCGACCGTTGCCGTGGCGGTGGCTGCGCTGCTCGGTATCGGGGGATTCACCGTGTTGCCGTCGGCTGTCGGTGACCCGGACCGGGTGGCGGCCGTGCCGTCACCCAGCACGCTGGGTGTCGATACCCCGTCGCGGTTCCTCTGGCAGACGGCGGGGAGCGATGCCAACCATCTGTATGCGGTGGTCTCCGACTCCGACTGTGTCGGGTGCCCGTTCAGGTTGAAGGCATCGTCGGACGGGGGCCGGAGTTGGCGGGAGCGGCCCAGGTATCGGGAGTTCCAGAACATGGCACCGCAGAACCTCAAGGTTCTCGGCCCCGATGTTCTTTTCACCAGCGATGCCATCAGGAGACCGGTCGGATCGGGCTTTCCCCGCTCGGATACACGTACATCATCGTCGACCTCGGTAGCCCCCACTGCCGGGCTGATGAAAGACCTTTTCGAACAGCGACACTGGGTTAGCGTCGATGATGGGGTGAGCTGGTCGGAGATGGCCACCACCGATGCGGCAGTCGATGCGGCCCCTACCAATGGCGGCTTCGCCATGCAGCGTGTGAACGAGAAGATCATGCTGTGTGTGATCGATCCGGCCAACAGGACGATCGCCCCGCTGGCCAAGCAGCCGCCGCTGGCCGAGTTCGAACTGGTCGAGGTGCCGACGAAGGCCGGGGTGTGGGTTCAGGGGTACGACCCGGTCACCCGCCGGCCGGCTGTCGCGGTGAGCCAAGACCGGGGAGCCAACTGGCAGGTGTCGGTGTTCGGGGCGGAGGCACCGGCACGATCGGTCGGGGGATCCATTCCTACGATGTACCTGCCGAATGTCGCCACCACCGACGGTCGGACGGCCTATGCCATCTTCATCGATGGGGGGCGGAGCGTCCGGGTCTACCGCAGCACCGATGCCGGCCGCACCTGGACCCGTACCAATCCGGGCGACCGGATTTCGCAGCTACCGCTGGCGGGTCCGCGGTCGCACGTTGCCTCGGACGGGTCCCACGTGCTCGTCGCCCAGGATCCCGAAGCCGGTTACGTGTTGCTGGCCAGCCGGGACGGGCGTACCTATGCGCCGCTGGAGGGCACGGGCCTGCCAGTGGAGACCACGGTATCGCCCGGGGTGGCCGAGATCGCCGAGGGTCGGTACTACTACCTGACCCGCGAACAGCTCTACCTGTCGGAGGACGGGATGCGTTGGTGGCCGGTCGTCGGGCTGTGACCGGCGATGGGGGATATCGACCCGGCCCGGCCCCGATTCGGTGGAGAACGCCGATCGGGACCGGGCCGGGTCGCCTAGCGTGGGGCGTATGGACCCTGCGGCGACGTGGCGGGACAAGAACCACCGCTGGCGGATCGAGGCGTACCGGGCACCCGATCTGCGGTTCGCCATCTACGCGACCAACGGTCTGACCGAGTCTGCGCCGTTGTGGCTGTTCGGGATGCCAGCGTTGGCCCGCTGGCTGACGATCCACAGCATCGGTATCGGTGATCTGGAGACCGTCTGACCGGCGACCGCCTGAAAACGATGCGTAGATTTCCTTCTTGACCAAGATCTATGACGTAGCTAACTTTCAAGGCGATCCTTGCCGGTCCAAGCGACGGAGGTACGCCGTGAATCGCCGCAATTTCCTGACCAGCGCCGCCGCAGCAGGTGCCCTCGGTGCCACCACCGCGACGGTCGCAGGTGCGCCAGCCTCGGCCAGCGGGCGGGGGCGACAGGTCCAGACCGGGCTGGACGTGCTCGTCGCCTCGCGGTTCGCGGCACTCTCCGGACAGCGGGTCGGCGTGCTGTCCAACCCGACCGGCGTCGACGCCGACTACCGGCACCTGGTCGACCTCATGCACGGGTCCGGGCAGGTCCAGTTGACTGCGGCGTTCGGCCCCGAGCACGGCTTCCGAGGCTCCGCGCAGGCCGGCGGCAGCGAGGGGACCGGGATCGACGCCCGTACCGGGATCACCGTCTACGACGCGTACGGCGCGTCCCAGACCAAATGGGCCGAGCTGATCACCCGGGCCGAGGTCGACACCGTCGTCTTCGACATCCAGGACGTCGGATCCCGCTTCTACACCTACATCTGGACCATGTACGACTCCATGGTCGCCGCCGCCCGGCTCGGTCGCCGCTACGTTGTCCTCGATCGGCCCAACCCCATCGGCGGGCGGGCGTACGGGCCGATGATGACGACCCCCTACACCTCCGGGGTCGGCAAGAAGGAGATCGTGCAGCAGCACGGCATGACCGTCGGTGAGCTGGCCCGCTTCTTCAACAGCGAGTTCCTGCCCGCCGAGGCGGGACGGTCGGTCGAGTTGCAGGTGATCGCCTGTCGGCACTGGAAGCGGGACCGGTTCGCCGCCGACACCGGTATGCCGTGGGTGATGCCGAGTCCCAACATGCCCACGCCGGACACCGCCCTGGTGTATCCCGGCACCGGCCTCTTCGAGGGGGTCGCGTCGATCACCGAGGGGCGGGGGACCGCCCGCCCGTTCGAACTGATCGGTGGCCTGGCCACCGACTTCGACTACCACTGGGGGGACCGCCTCAACGCCCGGAACCTGCCCGGGGTCCAGTTCCGGGAGGCGTACTTCTCACCCACCTCCGCCGGCCAGAAGCCGCAGCTGCTCAACAAGCTCTGTGCCGGCGTGGAGGTGAAGGTCGTCGACCCGGCCCGGTACGACCCGATCCGTACGGCGGTGGCGATGCTCGTCGAGGCACGAAGGTACCCCGCGTTCGCGTGGCGGGCCGACACCTGGGATGCCGCCCGTCCGTACTGGATCGACAAGCTCACCGGTTCCACCCGGCTGCGCACGATGATCGACGCCGGTGCCGACGTGGCCGACGTGGTGGACGCCTGGTCGGACGAGTTGGCCGACTTCACCCGTCGGCGCAAGCCCTACCTGCTCTACTGAGGCCGGTACGTCCAGACGAAGGTCCCGGCCCGTTCCCGGATCACCGGGGAACGGGCCGGGAACGGCCGTTCGTTGCCGGGGCCGCTGTCAGCGACCGGGCGAGGTCAGGTCAGATCGAGGCCAACTGGCCGACGTGCAGGCCCTCGGAGATCTCCTCGACCATCTTCGAGCCGAACGCCGGCAGGTCGCTCGGGCCGCGACTGGTGACCAGGCCCGCATCGGTGTGTACCTGCTCGTTCACCCAGTTGCCGCCCGCGTTGCGGATGTCGGTGGCCAGGCTCGGGTACGACGTCAATGTCCGACCCCGCACCACGTCCGCCTCGGCCAGCATCCACGGGCCATGACAGATCGCCGCTACCGGCTTCTCCTGCTCGAAGAAGTCCCGGACGAAGGCAACTGCCACCGGGTCGAGTCGAAGCCGGTCCGCGTTGGCGACCCCACCGGGTAGGACCAGGGCGTCGTAGTCGGAAGCGTCCGCCTCCGCCACCGTCAGGTCCACCTCGTACGTGTTGGACGGGTTGATGTCCTGCCGCACGGACTGGATCGGTTCCGGATGAACCGAGAGCAGGTCCACCTCGGCGCCGGCTTGCTCGGCTGCGGCCCGTGACTGGGTGTACTCCACCTCTTCGACCCCGTCGGTGGCGAGGAAGGCCACGGACTTGCCCATCAGCGGAGCTTGCTGTGCGGTCATGTTGCCGCCTCCTCTCGCGGCGCGGAACTGACTGGCCGCGCTGCTGTACCTGGCCTTCCCGGCGGCCCGGAACGCAAACGGGCCGCCGGCCCGCACCAAGGATCTCCCGGTCCCGCGCCGGCGCGAGTTCGGTTCGCGGCGACCTGGGTCGGTATCGGCGATGCCGGAGGCCGGGTCGCTCGGTGGTGGGAGGCCGTCCCGAAGAGGTCTGTGCGTAAAATTTCGCATTTAACGTGAATTGCGTGAACAACAAGGGATTGCGAACGTTCCTGTCGGTCGGGACTGGAATAGCGGTGATCTTCTTTGGTAGTCGCCCGTCTGCGGACGGCAGTGGCGGCATCACCAATGCCCTACTCGTGCTGGGGGTGCTGGCCGCCGTCCTCGTCTGGTTCCTCACCAAACCCAACGCCGGTAAGCCAGTGAGCTGAATACCGGGTCGGTAGCGCCGCTCCGGGCAGGTCGTGGCCGGTCGGTCAGCGTGCGGCTGCTGCCGCCCTGGTCAGGGTCCCGGGTGACTCCTCGCCGAGCGAGACCCGTACCAGGGCCGAGGCCAGCCGAGGAAAGTCCCGGCCGGGCACCAGCCCGGCCAGCGCGTCGGGCGCGGCCGGTAGGCCGAGCCTGCGGGCCCCGGCGGTCATCCGACGATCCGTGTACGGGCATACGTCGCTCCACACCGCCTGCGCTTCACGTAGGTAGATGTCCGCACCGGTCGGTCCGATTCCCGGAAAACTCGTCAGAAGGCGCCGTAACGCCGACAGATCACCATCTGCTTCACGATGCAGCCGTCGCAGGTCACCCCGCCAACGTTCCAGGCACAACCGGGCACCGGCTCCCAGCATGGTCGACGTACGTTCGTCGTACCGCCGATAGTGGCCGCGACCCAGCGCATCGACCCGGTCCTGCCAACTGGCCGCCTCCATCGCCTGTGGCGTGCGGTAACCCGCCCCGAACAGTTCACGCGCGGCGGCCACTCCGACCGAGGCGCGGATCCGCGTACTCAACAGGGTCGCCAGCACCAGCAGTTGATACAGCGGAGCCGGCCGGTCGGCCAGTTGTATGCCGCAGTCCTCGGCATACGTATGGCCGTGCCGATCCAGCAGTGTCCGGACCAGTGCCTGATCGTTGCGCATAAGCCCCGGTTACCCACCCTCGTAGCGAATAGTCCGGGATGGTGGCGGGCAGTCCCGAATGCCCGCCGGGAGAGCCGCGCGGTCACGACGATCGGCTCGCCCTGCTGTCGGAGCCAGCAAGCGGCCCCGGCCAGTCCCACGAGCCCGTAGGCCCGGCGGGCCCGGGGATCGGTTCGCGCCGCCGGTATGCCGGCCGGCCCGCCGGGTAATCCCACGGTGCGACCCGGTGGTGCGAGCCGATCGCGCCCCAGGGCGAAGGGAGACGAAGATGACGAACGTGCAGCAGCCGGAACTGCGGCGTGGCGAACGTAACCCGACCGTGCAGGACAGCAAGGCCCCCGGTCCGAGTGACCGTCGACCACGCTCCGGCGGTGGTCAGGCCCGTCCCATGCCGCCGAAACAGGTTTCCCCGTACGGCCCGTCGGCTCGGCCGGTCGCCGAGGACACAGGTCGGGGTAGGCGCGGCAGGGACTAGCGCCTCGATCGGGTGATCTGGCCCAACCGGTGCCAGGTAGCCGCAGCGGCCAGGCCGTAGGTCAGATGCGGGATGATGTCCGAGATCCAGTCCGACCGGCTCCAGGTGCGGGGATCCGTGACTCGCATCGCGGTCATGGACCCGTCCGAGACCAGCATGAGGCCGGCGCCGAGTAGCCCGGCGGAGACCGGAAGCGGTAATCCGCGTCGGTTGCCCAGTGCCGCGCTGGCCGCTGCGGCGACACCAACCCCGATGACGTATCCGAGCAGGGGCCCGAGGCCCGAGCGGCGGTTCGCCGCCCGGTCCTCGGGCCCCAGGCTGAGATGGACCGCCTGGGCGATGCGACCCGCACTGCGCTCCGGGGTGCTGCTGGCCGGCCGGCCGCGGAGGGCCATGTCCAGGTAGGTCACCCCGTTGAGCGCGGTACTTCCGACCGCTCCGGCGATCGCCCCGTCGAGCATCGCGCGTCCGCGATCCATTTTTCGTGAGCGGGACATGTGATCACCTCCGCTCGCCACGGCCGCGTTCGCCCTTCGGCCCGCGTCCACGTTCACCACGAAGCACACCGCGTTGGTCGCGATCCTCCTGCAGGATCCGGTTCGCGACCGCATTCGCCTCCTGATCAGCGGCCCGCCCCGAATCCTCGATCAGCTTGCGCAGCCGCGCACGCTCGACGTCGTACGCTTTGCTGCCCGGCCGTGGTCCTGGCATCGGATGACTCCCGTCGTGTCCGGTGACGTACATCGGCCGTCTACCCACGTTCCCGGCCACCATTCGCCATCGGGACGGCAAGCCGGACGGTCGACCAAGCCAGGCAGCCCGTTGACCTCGTCGGTCAAGTCGGCCGGATGGGCGATCAGCTGTCCGGACGAGTCGATCAGCGGGCCGGGCGAGTCAGTCGGCGTGCCGGATGACGATCACCGGGCACTTGCTGTGGTGCAGGACGGACTGGCTGACCGAGCCCAGCAGTAGACCGGCGAATCCACCCCGGCCCCGGGCGCCGACCACGACGAGCTGCGCGTCGGCCGACTCCTCGATCAGGGCCGTTGCCGGCTTGCCCCGTACCAACCGCTGGGTGATCCGGAGATCGGGGTAACGCTCGGCCAGACCGGCGACGGATTCGGCCAGCAACTGGGCCTCCTCGGTCTGCAACGCGTCCTCGTCGTAGACCAGCGGCACGATGTCACCAGGGCCGAGCGAAACCGGATGCCAGTACGCATGCACGGCGACCAGTTCGGCACCACGCAGGGCAGCCTCCTCGGCGGCGAACTCGACGGCGGCGGCCGAACGGGCCGAACCGTCGACACCTACGATGACCGGGCCCTCCGGCCGCTGCTCGCCCCGGATGACCAGAACCGGGCAGGTGGCGTACTCGGCGACCTGGATCGCGACCGAACCGACCAGCAGACCGGCGAAACCACCCAGGCCGCGGTCGCCGATCACGAGCAGGGCGGCGTCGTGGGCCTGGCCGAGCAGCACGGCGGCTGGCTGCCCCTCGACGATCTCTGCGCTGACCTCGAGTCCGGGCTGTGCCGCGTTGGCCTCGGCCACCGCGTCGGCGAGGACCCGTTCGGCCTGGTTGCGCAGGCCGCCCTCGGCGGGACCGCCGGGAGGTGGACCGACCGGGACCCGCAGCATCGGCCAGACGAACGCATGCACGATGTGCAGGGACCGACCACGTCGGGTTGCCTCGCTGGCGGCAACCCGGACGGCGCCGAGGGCGATGTCCGAGCCATCCACCCCGACGACGACGGCAGAATTGGCGTTGTTCATCGCTCCACTATCCATGACGGTGTCGGACTTTCGAGCAGTGGCCGGTGGTCACGCAGGGCATCATCGCGATTCGCCTGGGTAACGGGCTGCTGCCGGCGGAGACCGCCGCAGGGGCCGGGGTGGCGGAGGGGGAGCGATGAAGTACGACGAGTTCGTGGCGAGGGTACGGGAGCGCGGTGAATACCCCGATCCGTACGAGGCGGAACAGGTGACCCGGCTGGTGCTCGGAGTGCTGGCGCAGCGGCTGTCCGCCGACGAGGCCGAGGATCTGGCGGCGCAGCTGCCGTTGCCCGCCGGGGCGTGGCTGACCGAGCAGCGGGGCCCGGCGGCGGCGTTCGGCGTGCAGGAGTTCCTCGACCGGGTGGCCATGGGGGTCGGGGCAACCGGGCGTACGGCCCAGTGGGACGCCAGTGCTGTGTTGTGCACGGTTGCCGAGGCGGTCTCGGGAGGCGAGCTGAACGACATCCTTTCGCAGCTTCCATCCGGATATGCGGTTCTGTTCGGACGGGCCAGTCTGAGTGGTTGACCGCTATGCGAATTTCCGCTCGCCAAAGGTGACTTTGGGGTAGTTCTGCCGTTCGCCGCGAAATCGACCCACCGACTCGCATCCCTCAAGATCAATTCTGGCCGGATATAGTGGCACGGCAAAACCGCAGCCAACGGTTCGTCGGCAAGCCCCAACGGGCCAGGGCTGTATCGATGTGCCGGCGTCGTCCGGGATTCCGGCGAGGAACCCCCGATGACGACCGGCTGGAGCGCGCACCGGTCCCAGCCGCTCACCGCCCGGTGAGCTTCCGGACAGTGGTCGCGGAGGGAGGTTCGGTGTCGCGTCGGCCGGCGCGGGCAGCGCATGCCCAGCCAACCGGTGACACCGCTGCCCGCCCTGTGGGCGCGGCCAGCCGGGTCTTCACCGTACCCAACCTGATCAGTTTTGGTCGGCTGCTTGGCGTACCTCTCTTCCTCTATCTCTTCCTGGTGCCCCAGGCGGACATCGCCGCACTCGTCGTGCTGGCCGTCGGTGGCACCAGCGACTGGGTCGACGGCTACCTGGCTCGCCGACTACGGCAGGTGAGCCGGCTGGGGGAGTTGCTCGACCCGCTGGCCGACCGCCTCTACATTCTTGCCACCCTGGTCGCGTTCACCGCACGGGAAGTGGTCCCCTGGGAGTTCACCGCCGCCCTGCTGGCCCGCGAGCTGCTACTGCTGGGCTCCCTGGCGGTCCTGCGGCGCTACGGCTACGGCCCGCCGCCGGTGCACTACGTCGGTAAGACCGCCACGTTCATCCTGCTGGCCGCGTTCCCGGTGCTGCTGCTGGCCGATGCCGTATCCGGTGCGGCGACGGTTGCCGGTGCCATCGGCTGGGGGCTGGCCTGGTGGGGGCTGGTCCTCTACTGGGTGGCCGGTGCCCTGTACGTGATCCAGGCGGTCAGCCTGATCCGGGCAGCCCGATCAGAGGCCTACCGATGACTGCCCCCGGCTCCCCGGAGCCGGGGCGTTCCTACGCCCCGGACTTCCTGACCGAGCTGTTCCGCAACCCGCTCGAGCCGGGCTACGCCGCTGCCACGGACCGTCGCCGGGTGGCTGGTCCGGTACGGGGTTGGCGGCGTACGACGGTTCGGACGGTGAGCCTGATCACCCTGGTCGCCCTGGGCTTCCTGCTGGCGGTGGCCTATCGGCAGACGCTGGCGGAGGAGCCGAGTCGCAGCCAGGCCCGGGCCGGCCTGATCGACCAGATCAAGCAGCGACAGGCCGAGACCGACGAGCTGAGCCGTCATGCCGAAGGACTGCGGGACGAGGTGTCCCGGCAGCGTGACGCCGCGCTGACCGGCAGTGACGCGGCCCGGCTCCGGGACCTGGAGGCGGCCACCGGCCTGGCCCGGGTACGTGGTGACGGCCTGGTGGTGCGGCTGGCCGATGCGCCGTCCAAGGCCGACGCGGTCACCGGGGCGGGCGGTACGAACCTGGGGCGGGTGCTCGACACCGATCTGCAGGGCGTTGCCAACGCGCTGTGGAGTGCCGGCGCGGAGGCGATCTCGATCAACGGGCAGCGGCTCTCCGCCACCTCGACCATTCGGGCCGCCGGCAGTGCCATCCTCGTCGACTTCCGGCCGGTGGCCGGGCCGTACGAGGTCTCCGCGATCGGCCCCGACCAGATGGAACGGCGGTTCCGGGACAGCGCGGTGGCGCGGCTGTTGCGCAGTGTCGCCACCAGCCACGGCATGTCGTTCAACGTGCGTACGGCAGATGATCTCACCTTGCCGGCGGCCAGCGAACCTCAGCTGCGCTATGCCCGCCCGTCCCCGTCCGCCCCGACGCCATCCGGCTCGGGGGTATCCGCGACTCCCTCCGGAGGAGGCCGATGATCGCTGTACTCGCGTTGATCGCCGGTGTGGTGCTCGGTGTGCTGCTGGACCCCACCGTGCCCCCGGCGCTGCTGCCCTATCTGCCGATCGCAGTGGTGGCCGCCCTGGACGCGGTGTTCGGTGGGGTGCGGGCCAAGCTCGATGGCATCTTCGACGACAAACAGTTTGTGATTTCCTTCATCTCCAACGTCCTGGTGGCGGGGATCATCGTCTACCTCGGCGACCAGTTGGGGGTGGGTGGTCAGTTGTCCACCGGTGTCGTGGTCGTCCTCGGGGTGCGGATTTTCGGCAACGTGGCGGCTATTCGCCGACACCTGTTCCGGGCGTAGGGTCGGTGTGATGAGCGAGGAGGAGGAACGCCAGCGGGCCGCGGGCCCGGAGGCGGGCGCATCGTCGGACCCGGTGTCGCCGTCGCAGCCGGCCGCCGACGAGTCCGCGCCGGTGGGCGTCGACGAGGGAACGTTGACCGACCCGGAGCCCTCGGGCGAGGGCGAGGACAAGCAGCCGGGCGCGCAGTCGGGGCGGTTCCGGTTGACCGGTGCGGGAGCGATGATCGGCGTTCTGCTGGCCCTGCTGGGGTTCGCCCTGGTGGTCCAGCTGAAGACGACGTCGACCGATCCGATGCTGGCGGCGACCAGGCAGGAGGACCTGGTCCGGATCCTATCCGACCTCGAGGCTCAGGAAGAGCGGTTACGCCAGGAGATCGCCGCGCTGGAGGACAGCCAGCGGCAGCTCACGTCCGGTGCGCAGGGCCGCCAGGCGGCCCTGGACGAGGCGACCCGGCGGGCCGACGAGTTGGGCATTCTGGCCGGGACGTTGCCGGCTCAGGGGCCGGGGCTGACGGTCGGGTTCGTGGCGGGCGCGAAGCCGATCCGGGCGTCCGCGATTCTGGACGCCGTTCAGGAACTGCGGGGTGCCGGGGCCGAGGCGATGCAGATCGCCGGTGGGGACGGCACCGCGGTGCGGATCGTGGCCGACACGTACTTCCTGGACACCGAGGGCGGCATCTCGGTCGGCGGCCGGCCGTTGACCGGGCCGTACGTGATCACGGTGATCGGTGACCCGGCGACGATGCGTACGGCGTTGAACATTCCGGGCGGGGTGGTGGCGTCGGTCGGTGGGGACGGCGGTAACGTGATCGTCCAGGAACGCGAGGTGGCTGATGTGTCAGCCCTGAGCGTGCCGAGCGATTTGAAACACGCGCGTCCGGTCTCCTGACCGGCGCGGCCGCGCCGGTTCGCCGGTGCGTCACCGATCAGTGCGACGAGAAGGACGCGTCTGGTGATTCCTGAGGATCTGCGATACACGGCTGAGCACGAGTGGGTGGCGGGCGACGGTAGTGGGCCGGTGCGGGTAGGCATCACCCATTTCGCGCAGGAGGCTCTGGGCGACATTGTCTTTGTCGAGTTGCCCGCCGAGGGGGCTGTCCTGGCGGCGGGTGAGTCGTTCGGCGAGGTCGAGTCGACCAAGAGCGTCTCGGAGTTGTATGCGCCGGTCACGGGTACGGTGGTGGCCCGCAACGAGGCGCTGGCCGACACTCCGGACGTGATCAACACCGATCCGTACGGTGCTGGCTGGTTGGTCGAGATCGCCCCGGCCGAAGCGGCATCGATCGATGGATTGCTGACCGCTGCCGCTTATCGTGAGCTGACCGAAAGCTGACCCTTGGATTCGTTCCAGCCGCGGTTTCTGTCCGCGCGTCTGGTTGCCCTGTATTTCGGCGCTGGCTAGGCTCGCCCAGTCGACCGAGAACCCGATAAGTTGCGTGTTGCGGAATTGCCTTCCCAAAGGTGCGGGGAGCCAGCCGCCGGGAGAGTTCTTCGCCCGGCGGCCAGACCCGCCGTTCCCGACACCCGACCGAACTGATCCGTGAGGTGGTCCCCATGACGCGCCCAGACGACGAGTTCCCCCCACTCGACGTCACTTCGACGCTCAATCTCGGTGCACTCGAGGAAGTGCTGGAGGGACCGGACACCGATGTGGTGCCGAGCCGCATGTCGGGATCGCTACCGCCGGGTATGGCGCTGCTGGTCGTACGACGTGGTCCCAACGCTGGTGCGCGGTTCCTGCTGGATCATGATGTGACGACCAGCGGCCGGCACCCTGACAGTGACATCTTCCTTGACGATGTGACGGTGTCACGTCGGCACGCCGAGTTCCATCGGGACGGCGGTACGTTCACCGTTCGTGACGTGGGCAGCCTCAACGGCACCTATGTCAACCGGGAGCGGGTTGAAGCGGCGACGTTGAGTAACGGTGATGAGGTGCAGATCGGCAAGTTCCGACTGGTCTTCATCGCTGGTCCGCGTCCGGAGGAGGAGGCCGGCCGGGGGTGAACGAGCGCGCGGCGGCAGCGGCGCCTGCGGCGGGCCGGCCCCATCCGCTGATGAGCATCGGCGAGGTGCTGGCACATCTGCGGGTGGAGTTTCCCGATACGACGATTTCCAAGCTGCGGTTCCTGGAGGCTGAGGGCCTGGTCGAGCCGCAACGCACTCCGGCTGGTTACCGCAAGTACAGCTGGGATGATGTGGCGCGGCTGCGCTTCGTGCTGACGGCTCAGCGGGATCAGTACCTGCCGCTGCGGGTGATCCGTGACCAGTTGGCGGCCATGGACCGGGAACAGACCGGTAGTGCCGGGCGGCAACGACCGGCACTGGTCGCAGTCGGTCCGGCCGGTGAGGTGCCGGGCCGTGACGCGGTGGACGGTCCGGCCGCTGAGCAGCCCGGTGAGGTGCGCCTGGCGCGGGCTGATCTGGTGGCCCGCAGCGGCATCAACGAGGGCACGCTTACCGAGTTGGAGCGGCTGGGTGTGCTGGTGCCCAGCCCTTCGGGTTGGTACGACGCCGATGCCCTGATCATTGCGCAGGCCGTGGCGGGATTGGCCGCGTACGGGCTGGAACCGCGTCACCTGCGGGCGTATCGGACGGCAGCTGATCGTGAGGTGGGTCTGTTCGCCCAGCTGATCGCCCCGATGGCCCGGCAGAACGACCCGGCGGCGCGGGCCCGGGCGGCTGAGACGGCCCGGGAACTGGTCGGACTGTCTCAGCGGTTGCACGCGGCCTTGCTTCGGGTCGGGTTGCGGGAGACGCTGGGGCGATGAGTGCAGTGCCCGGGTCGCCGGAAAGATCCGCCGGCCCGGGCGTGCCGTACGCTTCATGGGGTAACCCTCCTAGCGCGGGCAGCGTGGGTGACGCGCATCAGACGATGGTGCCGGTGCCCATGTACCGTGCAGGCAAGGGTGCGGTGCTGGGAAGACGACAACGACACGGAGGCGGCGGTGCGCGAGCTGAGCGTGGTCGGGGTTCGGGTGGAACTGCCCAACAACCAGCCGATCGTTCTGCTCAGGGAGGTCGATGGTGACCGCTACCTGCCGATTTGGATCGGTGCGGTGGAGGCCACCGCGATTGCCTATGAGCAGCAGGGGGTCAAACCGGCCCGGCCGTTGACCCACGATCTGCTGCGGGACATCCTGGCGGCGCTCGACGCGCCGTTGCGGGCGGTGGAGATCACCGAACTGAAGGAGAACGTCTTCTACGCGGACCTGCTGATCGGCGACGGGCTGCGGGTGTCCGCCCGGCCGAGTGATTCGATCGCGTTGGCGTTGCGGGTGGGTGCGCCGATCCGGTGTGCCGAGCAGGTGCTGACCGAGGCGGGCATCGTCATTCCGGACGAGCAGGAGGACGAGGTCGAAAAGTTCCGGGAGTTCCTGGAGCAGGTTCGGCCGGAGGATTTCGCGGGCTGAGGAACCGCCCGCGCACCCTGGTCCCTGAGACGGACGCCGCCTGGGCTGATCCGGGCGGCCGGTGGGCCGGGGCGCGGCGTGTCGCAGCAAATCTTGCGGGGAAGTCACCCTGCTGGGCGTTAGTGTTGCCTTGTCGAGGGGTGCGCGTCCCGGAAACGACGTGTCACCGCACTGGCGGGGGAGGTTGTCCGGATGAACGAGCCACAAGACCCTGATCCAGGTTCGTCGGAGCATCGTCGGGTCGAGGTCGACCCACCGGGCGGCGTCGGGTTGGACGATGACGATTCTGTCGGGTATCGGGGGGTAACTGCCTGCCACGCGGTCAGCATCAGCTACCGCCAGTTGGACTACTGGGCGCGCACCGGTCTGGTGGTGCCGAGCATACGCGATGCGTCCGGCTCGGGCACCCAGCGGCTCTATTCGTTTCGGGATCTGGTGGTGCTCAAGGTGGTCAAGCGGTTGCTTGACGCCGGGGTGTCGTTGCAGAACATCCGGAAGGCGATTGAGACGCTCCGGTCGCGTGGGGTGGCGGATCTCGCCGGGATCACGCTGATCTCCGACGGCACCAGCGTGTACGAGTGCCGCTCGCCGGAGGAGGTGGTCGACCTGTTGCAGGGGGGCCAGGGAGTCTTCGGCATCGCGATCAGTGGTGCATTCCGGGAGATCCAGGGGTCCCTGTCGCATCTGCCGGCGGAGCCGGCGGCGGGGCCCCGGGCCGGTGAACGTGAGCCGGAGGTGCCGGATGCGGTGGGTGACGAGTTGGCGGCCCGCCGGGCCCGTCGTCGGGCGGGCTGACGGCGCTGTACCGCGAACCAGAGCCCCAGCGGCAGCCGGTACGGCCCGGCAATCATCGGTAGCGGCTAGCCGGTAGCCGGCCGGCTACCGGCGGCAGGTGTCGGCGGGTGCGTTCATGAGCCCGTTCGGGTGCCTGAACTGCCGCGGCCCTTGAAGGAGACGGTTTTCCAGTGGTGACAGACGCTGGCGTTGCGGGTCTGTTGCGTGAGCTGGCCCCACAGGTCGTCGGGCTGCTTGTACGTCGCTACGGGCAGTTCGACGCCTGCGAGGACGCGACCCAGGAGGCGCTGCTGGCGGCGGCACTGCAGTGGCCCGACCAAGGGGTACCCGAGAATCCCCGGGGCTGGTTGGTCACGGTGGCGTCCCGCCGCTTGACTGATCAGTGGCGCAGCGAGCAGGCCCGTCGTCGGCGGGAGGCCAGTGTCGCGGCCATGCGGCCGGTCGGTGACGCAGTGGTGCCGGCTCCAGGTGAGGACCAACCGTCCGATCAGGACGACACGCTCACGCTGATCTTCCTGTGTTGTCATCCGGTGCTTCCACCGGCTTCGCAGATCGCGTTGACCCTACGTGCTGTCGGAGGGTTGACCACGGCACAGATCGCCCGGGCGTTCCTGGTGCCCGAGGCGACCATGGCCCAGCGGATCAGCCGGGCAAAGCAGCGGATCAGGGCCAGCGGCGCCGAGTTCCGGATGCCACCGGTGCCGCAACGTGCCCAGCGGCTGCGGGTGGTTCTGCACGTGCTTTATCTGATCTTCAACGAGGGATACACGTCCAGCGGCGGTCCTGATCTGCAATGTCCCGAGCTGACGGGGGAGGCGATCCGGCTCACCCGTGGACTACGTGCTGCGCTGCCCGGGGACGGGGAGATCGCCGGGTTGTTGGCGTTGATGCTGCTCACCGAGGCACGCCGCTCGGCCCGGACCCGACCGGACGGCGCCCTGGTGCCACTGGCCGAACAGGATCGGGGCCGGTGGGACCGGGAGCACATCAGGGAGGGCATCGCGCTGGTGACCGATGCGCTACGGCAGGCACCGGTCGGTCCGTACCAGATCCAGGCGGCGATCGCGGCGGTCCACAGTGAGGCGACGGACGCTCAGCAGACGGACTGGCCCCAGATCCTCGCCCTCTACGAGTTGCTGGAACGGGTTTCGCCAGGGCCGGTGGTGACGCTGAACCGGGCGGTCGCCGTGGCGATGGTACGTGGTCCACGGGCCGGCCTTGAGCTGTTGTCGGCGCTGGGCGGTGACGAGCGGATGGCCGATCATCACCGCCTTGCCGCAGTGAGTGCCCACCTGTTGGAGATGGCGGGTGACCGCTCGGCGGCACGGTCGGGTTACCAACTGGCCGCCGAGCGTACGGCGAGTCTGCCCGAGCAGCGTTACCTACAGGAGCGGGCTGCTCGGCTGGTCAGCGACGACGGGTGTCCGACCGGCGTGGAATAGCGGCGGGGCACCCTGACCGGCAGAGTTCCTTTTAGGATCTAGTCGGTGCGGGCGGACCCACCGCGACGCGCGATGAGGACGGCGGCGACGAGTACGGTGGCCAGGGTGGTGAGCGCCGCGCCCACACCGGCGTAGGTCTGCAGACCGTGGGCCACGGCGTTACGCACGGTGTCGAGGAGCAGCGGGCCGTGGACGTCGAGGTCCTCGGCCACGGCGATTCCCTCGTGGATGCTGGATTGCGCGGCCTGGGCGGCTGACTCCGGTACGGCGGGCGGCATGGCACCGGACAGCGAGGTGCGGTAGACCTGCATGCCGATCGCACCGCCGACCGCCACGCCGAGTGCGGTGCCCAGTTCTCCCCCCACCTCCTGTGCCGCAGCCGCAGAACCTGTCTGCTCGGGTGGGGCGTTGGCAATGATCAGGTCGCTGACCAGCGCCGTCGCCGCGCCGTGCCCGAACCCGATGACCGATGTCGCGGTCACGAGCAGGGGGAGGGGCGTGCCCGTACCGGCGAACATGACGACCAGCACCGCCCCGAGTGCGGCGATGGTGAGCCCTCCCGCGATGACGGTCGCCGGGCGGAGCCGTGCGGTGAGGGCCGGTGCCAGCATGGCTCCACCGATGTTCACCGCGATGTACGGAAGTGTCCAGAGACCGGCCTGTAGGGGGGAAAGGCCGGCGACCCATTGGAGGTACTGGGTGAACAGGTAGAACGTGCCGACCACCCCGATGCCGACGAGCAGCAGTGTCACCAGTGAGGTGGCCGTACGTCGGTTGGTGAGCAGGGCAAGGTCGAGTAGCGGGTTGCGCAGCCGGCGTTGCCGTCGAACGAAGCTGGCGAGGACGACGACGCCGCCGGCGACGATGGCAAGGTTCGGCCAGATCGATCCCGTACCGCGTTCCTGCCCGGCGGCGAGTTCCTGTAGCCCGTAGACCACCGCGAGCATGCCAGCCACGGAGAGCGCGACGCTGGCCAGGTCGAGCGTGGCCGGGGTCCGTTCCTGGCGTTCCGGGAGGAGTCTGGGGCCGGCCAGCAGGAGCAGGATCATCGGTGGCACGTTGATGAGGAAGACCGACCCCCACCGGAAGAACTCCAGCAGTACGCCACCGACGAGTGGGCCGATCGCTCCGCCGACGGAGAACGCACTGAACATGATGGCGATGGCGAGGCGCCGCTGCCGGTCGTCGCGGAACATGGTGCGCAGCAGTGAGAACAGCGACGGCATCAGAGCGGCACCGGCGATCCCCAGTAGCGCGCGGGCGGCGATCAGCATTTCCGTGCTGACCGAGAACGCCGCGACGGCGGACACTGCGGCGAATGCCGCAGAGCCGGTCAGCAGGAGTCGCCGGGGGCCGATCCGGTCTCCGAGCCGTCCCATGGTGACGAGGAAGCCGGCGATCAGGAAGCCGTAGACGTGGACGATCCACAGTGTCTGGGTCGCGCTGGGATCGAGATCCGCACTGAGCGTGGGCAGTGCGAAGAACAGCACGGTCAGGTCGGTCGACAGCATCAGCATGGGCAGCACCAGGAGTGCGAGCCCGGCCCACTCCCGTCGGGTGGCGTGCTCGTTGGGTACCGCGTCGCTCCCGGGGTGGCCCGTTGTCAGGTCGGACCCGCTCACTGCCCGGCCCGCGTTCGAGCGGCGCGCCGGGTGGTACGTGCACTGATGTTCGACGGAACCCGTACGGGGCGCGCATCGCGCGGCGCGGCCGTACGTAGATCGAGTTGGTACGTCGGAGCTGCTGGCACTGGCGTCTCCTCGCAGACGGAGTTGTATTACGAGTCGTAACGTAACGATACTCGCGTCCGGGTCCGGTGTGCAGTGCGGGTGGCAGGGTGGAGGCTGTTTCATTACGTAGTGCTATGTAACCGTAGGGTAGCCTGAGATCATGTCCAAGCCGCACAGGTCCGCGACCGGGGGCGTCGGCGGCCGACCACGTGACCCGCAGATCGACGACGCTGTCCTCTCAGCCACCCTGGAGGTGCTCGGGGAGACGGGCTACACCGGATTGTCACTGGAAGAGGTCGCCCGCCGGGCCGGCACTTCGCGGCCGGCGATCTACCGTCGGTGGGCGGGACGCGCACCCCTGGCGCTGGCCGCCATCGCGACCCGGCTGGATGTCCCCTCGCCTCCGGACACCGGCTGCACGCTGTGCGACCTCGCAGAGAGTTTCAACGTCTTCCTCGCTGCCTATCGCACGATCCGCCCGGAGGTCCTCAGTTCGCTGTACGCCGAGTGCGCATCGGACCCGCAGTTGCGGGCACGCTATCTGGAGACGGTCATCGAACCGTCCCGTCGGGCGGTTGGCCGCACGCTCGACCGGGCCATCTTACGCGGAGACCTGCGTACGGACATCGACCGGGAACAGTTGCTCGACATCGTTGGATCGCTGGTGCACTACCGCGCACTGTTCGGTCGCCAGCACCTGACCGACGCAGAGGCCGAGAGCGCCATCGAGACCCTGTTGCGGGGCGCGGCGGTGGACTACCCGGCGCTGGTGGCCCACAGCGAAGCGCTGGAGCAGGAGCATCGCGGTGCCTCCGGTGGGCGTCACACCCACCCGATCGCGACCTGACCAGGGGAGAAGGTGTCGCCGTCCGCTGGGCGGACCGGGACGGTGACGCTGCGGAGGCCGAGAAAGACTCCGGGCCTCCGCAGCGACGTCCGGTGCCGGATCAGTCGGCCAGGTTGACCCACACGTCGGTGACCCACAGGGGATGGTTGCAGTTGGCCTGCGACCAGTACGCGCCCGGCTGCAGCCACGGCCCGCTCCGGTAGGTGGCGTCGTTGCACCGTACGAGCACCTGGAACGCGGGCATGCCGTAGTTGCACCGGGCGATGCCGTAGTACCAGCCCATCTCGGCGAAGCAGCCAGCCGGCGGGGTGTGGACACCGGCGGAGGCCGGGCTGGCGACGCCGGCGAGGCCGCCAACGGCTATCGACGTGGTGGCCGCGCCGAGGGCGACGCGGCGGATGATCTTGGAAATGCTCATGTCGGCGAGCGTATGGATCGGCGCTGTCACACCACTGTCAAACGGCTGCCACGACTGCCGCGACTGCCGCGACTGCCGCGTCCGGTCACGTGCGGTCGCGTGCCGTTGGGCCCTGCCGTGTGTCCGGTCGCGTGCAGCGCGACCACCGCGTGCCGGGCGGCGGCGTCGGGGGGCCTGTCGCGTGCGGTTGGCCCCTGCGTTCCGGGCAGGCCCGGGTCGGTGGTCGGGGAAGGAGGGACCTCCTACCTGTCGACGACCGCCGGCACGACGGGCTGCGACGGGACCCGGTGTCGCCGGCCTACATCTCGGGATGCCGTCAGGTGGTGGATGTCCCGAACCGGGCAACGTAGTGCCAGACCCGCTTCAGGTCCTGCTGGTCGTAGCGACCCGTTCGCGCCGCTTCCCCGATCACCAGAGGATCGAGGTGGCCGGCTACGGCAAGTTCGACTCCCAGGTCGACGTACCGTTGACCTCGGTAGTCCGGGTGGCGCCGTAACTCGGTGACCGACAGCCGGAAGCCTGGGTGCCATTCCAGCGGGCAGGGTAGGCGTTCGGCGGCGGCCTCCACCTCCGTACCCCGGTAGCTCGGGTCGAGGACCAGCGCTTCCACGTCCCGGTCCAGTTGGACCCGACCGTGTATCTGGGCCTCGATGTAGTCGTCCAGGTCGTCCTGGTTGTCGGCCTGTGCCAGTTCGATCAGTGACATGCTGCTGGCCACCGCGAAGGCTGACGGCTCCAGGTAGCTGTCGGGGTAGCAGAAGGTGGTCCGTTCGAGCGTCGCCGCGTTCAGCCGGAAATGCGCCGAACCGAACCGGGGTGCGGCACCGAACGGTTTACGGCGGAAGTTCAGGGCGCCGTAGACGGGCCGGGAATGCCCCGGCGACGTGTCATAGGCGCCGCCGAAGATTCGACTCTCCCAGCGCCACCGGTCGCCGCCGGGGTAGGCCGTCAGCCCGCCGTTGCTGGTGCCGGTGACGAACTGCGAATAGTAGACGCTGTCGGTGACCAGTGTGTCCAGGATCGATCGACCGTTGGACCAGCGATCGGGATGGAAGTTCAGAGTCACGCGTAGGGTGGGGTCCACCGGTGGTCCGGACGACAGTGACGCCACATGCCGCACGGCCCGTTGGTGTGGTAGCTGGATCTTGTCGGTCTCCACGGGAATGAAGTGTGCACCATCAGTGCCTGGTGGCTCTCACGAATTTGTCCGGTGACCACCGTGGGTGACGAACGGCGGGGTTGCGTCCGGACCCGGGGAGTAGTCGCCTACCGGCTGCTTGCCATGACCTCCTGTAGCGCCAATGCCAGCTCGTCCATCCGGTCGCCACCAACCCGCTGATCGACGTCACCACCGAGAAGTCCGAACACATTCGGCCCCCGTAGCTCCCGGGGAAGGTCACTCATTCGCGGGATCACATGAAAGTGTACGTGGGCGAATCCCTCGGCCTCGGCAAACTGTACGACGTAGGTCTTCGCGCAGCCGGTGACCTCGTGCAGGGCCCGGGACAGTCGGACCTGCCACCTGCCCAGCCCGGCCGCCTCATCGTCGGTCAGTTCGGCGATGGTGTGCACGTGCCGTCGCGGTACGAGTACGAGCCAACCCGGTAGGGCGGTCTCGAAGGCATGCGCCACCCGCCAGTGCTCGTCCACCGCGATGCGTTCCCGCACCGGCAGGAGATCAATGCGATGGTTGTTGTCGCAGACAAGGCAGCGCGTCGAAGTCGTCACGTCTTACGACGCTAGCGCGGCAGGTTGCTGTTCGGCGCAGGGGGAGTGGGTGAGTTCAAGGGGGATTAGGTGATGGGACCGCCATGTCAGCCGGCGACGTCACCATTCGACCCTGTCATTATCCCACGGATCATTTTTGCGATCACAACCAGTGGCCGCTGGCGGTTGTTCTCCGTGCTGTTACCTTCCCCGCCATGCTCATCGGCAACGAAAAATTCGTGAATTCGGGAAACCTGCGACTATGGACGGAGAGGTTCGGTAGCCCCGACCATCCCACCGTGCTACTGGTGATGGGCACCTCGACACAGGCAATCGGCTGGCCCGATGAACTGGTCGAGCGGCTCGTCGCCGACCGGTACCAGGTCATCCGCTTCGACCACCGTGACACCGGGCGCTCCGACTGCGTCGACTTCGTGACGCATCCGTACGCTCTGGCGGACATGGCCACCGACTGTCTCGCCGTACTCGACGGCCACGACATCGACAGGGTGCACATCGTCGGAGCCTCGCTCGGCGGTGCCATCGGCCAGTGGCTTGCCGTACACCACCCCGCCCGGGTGCAGACCCTGACCGCCGTGATGACCTCCCCGATGGGCAACAATCCCGGCCCGGCCTGGGCGAGGGCGCTGACCGGGCAGCCACCCGCCCCCGACGAGCTTCCACCACCGACACCACGCTTTCTGCAACATGTGATGAGGTCCGCGGGCGCGCCCCGCGCCACACGGGAGCAGCGTATCGAAGCTGATATGCAAACCTGGCGGGTCCTCAACGGCGACGTACTGCCGTTCGACGAACCGGCCGCCCGACACTTCGTCGAGCTGTCCCACGAACGGGCCCACAACTGGGCCGCAGCGATGAACCACGACCTCGCCGGACGACAGTTCACCGCGGACCGGCTGGCCCTCCTGTCGTCGATCACCGCACCGACCCTGGTCGTGCACGGCACCGAAGACCCCATCTTCCCCGTGCCGCATGCACAGGCACTCGCCGCGCAGGTGCCCGGTGCGCAGCTGTACGTCGTACCGGGCATGGGACACGGCATCTTTTCACCGGGACTGCCCCGCCGGATCGCCGATCTCGTCGCGGGACATGTCGCTGCTTCGTGATGCTTCGTGGGCAGGTTGACGCCCGAGCTGTGCCCCCACGGCCGGTATCACCGCCGCGTGAACGGCGACACCGGCCGGCGTACCCACCGCGCCACCGACCAGCCCGACGACGACCGAGGCGACGACCATCACGACCGTCTGCCGGGGGGAGCATCCCCAGCGCAGCCACGGCAACCAGCATCAGCGTGAGCATCGTGGCGAGGGCCGTCACCGCCAGCAGCACGGTGCCGCCGTCGGATTCGGTGGTCCGGGCGGTGAGCCCCTCTGGTCCTCCTGTTCGGCGGGGACCGACGCTAGGGAATCCCCGGGGCCGGACGCGTCGGTCGAGGGAGGCATTTGCGGTACCGCATCAGGATGAGCCTGGTCGGAGTCATCCCTGCGATGTACGCCACCGATGTACTCCGATGATCGTCGTGACGGACGACGCGGGCCGGCAGGCCGGTAAGAATGGTCCGGTGCTGAACGCCGCCATGGTGGACCGACTGTGGGAAGCGGCCGGTCCGCTGCTGCGCCGGACAGGTCCGCTGCCCCGGCCCACCCGACGTAACCTGATGTTCGACAGGATGTTGGCGTTGGTGGTCGGCGTCACGCACGTCTACTACGCCCTCAACTACGCCGACAATCTGGTTCACCGGGCCGGGCCGCTCGCGGTGGACGGGCCCCGATTGCCTCCGCTGCCTCCGCCGTTCCTACCGCCGGTGGAGCCGTACAACATGTGGGACGCGGCGATCCTGACGCTCGTCGCCGCAGCGCCCCTGGCGGCGCGGCGACGGTATCCACTTGCGGTGCTGTGGGTCGTGATCACCGCTACCCTGCTGGTGCCACACCCGAGACTCACCTTCTACGCCTGTGTCGTCGCCTCCTACAGTGCCGCCGCCTACAGTCCGTACCGGGTGGCGACGCTGGCGAGTCTGCCGGCGGCGGCGCTGGCGGTGGGCGTGTTCCAGGACTCGGCACTCCCCACCGTCCCGAGCAGGTACGCCCCGTTCCTGATCCTGATCCCGATCGCGCTGGCGGCCAACGGGGTCCGAGCCTGGAAACACCGCGTCGACGAAGGGCGCGCTCGGCTGGCCGTACTCGAGCACCGGCAGGTCGAGGCGCTACGCCGGGCCGTCGAGCAGGAACGCGCCCGTATCGCCCGAGAACTGCACGACGTGGTGACACACAACGTCAGCGTGATGGTCATCCAGGCCGGGGCCGCCCGGAAGGTCATGGACACCGCCCCCGGTCAGGCCCGTGAGGCGCTGCTGGCGGTCGAGGCCGGCGGGCGGGCGGCCATGGCCGAGCTGCGCCACGTCATGGGACTACTGACGATGGAGGCTGACGACGGGCGTGATCCGGCGTACACCGCTGACCTGGCACCCCAGCCCGGCCTGGACCGGTTGGATGCCCTCGTCACGCGGGTACGCGACACCGGCCTGCCGGTCGAGTTGACCGTGAGTGGGCAGCCATGTCCCGTGCCACCAGGGGTCGAGCTGGCCGCCTACCGGGTGGTGCAGGAGGCGTTGACCAACACGGTGAAACACGCGGAGGGTGCGGTCTCGGCCGTGACCGTCGAGTACGGTGTCGACCGCCTGCGGGTGGAGGTCACCGACACCGGTGGGCGCCCGGGTACGTCTGCCGCGACCGGGAACCGACGTGGGCTGATCGGCCTGCGTGAGCGTCTCGCCGTCTACGGCGGAACCCTGCACACCGGGCCGCGCCCGAGCGGCGGCTACCGTGTCGAGGCGACGATCCCCCTGGCGGGGTCGTGATCGAGCGAGGCGGGGAGACGACATGACCGGGTCGCTGCGCGTGGTGGTCGCCGACGATCAGGCGCTGGTCCGTACCGGATTCCGGATGATCCTCACGGCCGATGGGATCGACGTGGTCGCCGAGGTGACCAACGGCGTCGAAGCCATCGAGGCCGTTCGGCGTACCCGGCCGGACGTCGTACTGATGGACATCCGTATGCCGGAGATGGACGGTCTGGAGGCCAACCGACGGATGCTCACCGGTGCCCCGGGGGAACCGCGCGTGATCATGTTGACCACGTTCGACCTCGACCACTACGTCTACGCGGCGCTGTCCGCCGGGGCCAGCGGCTTCCTGCTCAAGGACGTCACCCCGGAACACCTGGTCGCCGCCGTCCGACTGGTCCGCACCGGCGACGCCCTGCTGGCACCGGCCATTACCCGTCGCCTTATCGAGCGGTTCGCCCACCGTGACCCGGAGACAGCCGCGGTCCACCGTGACCTGGCCGCGCTGACCCCACGCGAGCTCGAGGTCCTGCGGCTGCTGGCGCACGGACTCAGCAACGCTGAACTCGCCGGCCGCCTCTATCTTTCCGAGGCGACCGTCAAGACCCACGTCGCCAGGATCCTCGCCAAGCTCAGCCTGCGGGACCGTGTCCAGGCCGTCGTCGTCGCCTACCAGACCAGGCCGGTCGGTCCCGGCGACCACGAGGTGGTCCTGTCGTACGGCGACCGGGAGCGGGGGTGAGCGGCGGGCCACGCCCGTCGATGCGGCGCTGCGTCGGTGGTTGCGCGACCAGGGTCGCCTCGGGGAGACAGCACCGGCATGATCCGTAACGTCATCGTCGTGCCAGCCCGGCGGCACCGGATCAGTGTGGGGAGAACAGGACATGGGCGAGCTGTACCCGCCGATCGAGCCGTACGCGACAGGCATGCTCGATGTCGGCGACGGCAACCTCGTGTACTGGGAGGTCTGTGGCAGCCCGACCGGTAAGCCCGCGCTCGTCGTCCACGGCGGACCCGGATCAGGGTGCGGTACCGGCGCGCGTCGCTACTTCGATCCGCAGCGGTACCGCATCGTCCTGTTCGACCAACGTGGCTGCGGGCGCAGCACACCGCACGCCAGCGACCCCGCGTCCGACCTGCGGCACAACACCACCCGGCACCTGATCGGCGACATGGAGCGCCTGCGCGAACACCTGGGCGTCGAGCGATGGCTGCTGTACGGCGGCTCCTGGGGCTCCACCCTCATCCTGGCCTACGCACAACAGCACCCGCAGCGCGTGTCCGAGATCGTGATCGCCGGCGTCACCACCATGCGACGATCGGAGATCGACTGGCTCTACCGGGGGGTGGGCCGATTCTTCCCGGAACAGTGGGAACGCTTCCTCGCCGGTGCCCCCGGCACACCGCGGGACGGTGACGTCGTGGCGGCCTATGCCCGTCTCGTGGAACACCCCGACCCGGCGGTACGGGAGAAGGCCACCGCCGACTGGTGTACGTGGGAGGACACCGTCCTGTCCGGGGAGACGAACGGTGCCTTCAACCCGTACGGCGACCGTCCTTCGGCGGCCCGGCTGGCCTTCGTGCGAATCTGCTCCCATTACTTCTCGCACGGTGCGTGGCTAGAGGAAGGCGTGTTGCTGCGTGAGGCCGGCCGGTTGGCTGGTGTCCCCGGCGTGCTGATACACGGCCGGCGTGACCTGGGAGGTCCCCTCGACACCGCATGGCACCTCCACCGGGCCTGGCCCGACACGGAGTTGATCGTCGTCGAGGATGCGGGACACCTTGGCAACGCGACGACACGCGACCACGTACTCCGGGCGATCGACCGGTTCGCCATCGCTGACGAACGCCGGCCGCTCGACCGGGGACAGGTCGCGGCTCTGCGCCAGGGCACGACGGAACACCACGTGCGGGGAGTCCAGGTACGCCAGCCGTGCGGGGAGCGGCTCCTCGCGTACCCAGTCGGGTTCGAGGAAGTTCCAGTTCAGCGCCACCTCTGCCTCGATGCTGCCGGCCCGTGCCTCCTCAGCGAGTTGGGTGTATAGCCGGTCGCGGGTCCGGGCATCGACGAGCCGGTGTTGGGCGACGTCGGCCCGTACGCCCGGATCCGGGTCGGTTACCAGCCGCGCAACCGCTTCGGCCGGCAGGGACGGGTTGCGAGCTGCGGCCTGGCGGACCTCGTTCTCCGGGTCGGTGGCCAGGGCCATGCCGAGTTCGGGGGTCAGCGGTACCCGGTCGGCCACGCGTGCACGGGTGGCCGGATCAGCCAGGCAGGCCGCGTGCAGTTCCACCGGTACGGATAGGTTCCGGTGCCGGGCTGCGGCTGTCCGTACCGCCGGCTCGGGGTCGGTCAACAGGGCGATGTGGACCTCGACCGGCCGGTCCCACCACATGTCGGCTACTGCGGTGCGTACGACCGGATCCGGATCCGCAGCCAATCGGTCCCGCGACTGCCCGAACGCCTCTTCCAGGTCGTCGATGGGCAGGTGGACCGAGCGCTCGGCCAGTTCCCGGACGAAGTTGCGGCGGGCGTCGCGGATACGTTCGTCGTCATCGGTGGCGATTCGGTCCAGGATCGCCGGTGACACCCGTTGCCGGTCGAGGTGTAACACCATGTGTGGATCGCGGTGCGCCAGGATCTCGAGCGCTACCGGGTCCGGCAGCGTCTTGCGTCGATGCGACATCACGCCAGCGGCTCGTGGGTGGCGCGCCAGCCGCACCAGGACGTCCTGGGACGCGTTCGGGTTGCGTGCCAGACCCACCAGCTTCGCCACTGCACGATCAGCCACGTCTTACGCTAACCCGACGGCACTCATCCCATCGATTCCGTCACAGGCGTGTGTGAGGATGCCGGAATGGAACAGGTGCTGAGTCGGCGGGAAGCCTCGGACGCGGTCAGTGACCAGGGGTGGCGGTATCTGCTCGGTGCGTTGCGTACATCGGTGCCCGTCGGCTCGTTGGTCCAGGCGACCGAGGTGGCGGCGCGGGCGGTGACGGTGTGCGGTGCCGATGCTGATCGTCACCTACGCGTCGACCTCCGGCCGGACCGGGTCATTCTGACCCTGCAGGCGCTGGACTTGTCGGCGTCGACCGCTCGCGATGTCGACCTTGCGGGTCGGATCTCCGCTGCCATGCGGGACGTCGGGCTACGGACGGAGCCTGAGATCGGTACGGGGACTCGGTCGGTCCAGTTTGTGGAGATCGGTATCGACGCGCTCGACATCGCAGCGGTGAGGCCGTTCTGGAAGGCGGTGCTGGGCTACACGGGCGAGGCGGGAGCCGACGGCCCCGAGGACGCGATCGTCGATCCGGTCGGGCAGGGGCCGGCGATCTGGTTCCAGCAGATGGACGAGCCACGGCCGCAGCGGAATCGTGTCCACTTCGACATCTGCGTTCCGCACGACGAGGCGTCCCGGCGGATCGAGGCCGCCCTGGCGGCCGGTGGTCGACTCGTCTCCTCGTCCAGGGCGCCCGCTTTCTGGGTGCTGGCCGACGTCGAGGGTAACGAGGCCTGTGTGACGACCTGGCAGGGCCGGGACGGCTCATAGCCGGGCTGACCCAGAACATCTACGGTCGGTGACGCAGTAGGGCGAATGGCGGAACAGCTGTCGGGGTGGTGCCGACTGTTGATCGACCTAGCGGGGCAGACTGCCTGCGTGAACTACGACGGTCATCCGGTCCCTGACCATCTGCTGATCAACGTCGAGCATCGGGATGACCCGGTCTCGGCGGTTACCGAGGACGATGCGCGTCGTCGTTCGCGTGCCTACCCGAAACTCCTGTGGGGCGCACCGCTCTTCGGTACGGCCGAGGAGGTCGACGGCCGATGGCGGATCATGAGCCTGCTGGCCGACTGGCCGCAGGCTGCCCGGGACGGACTCGGTTCCCATTTCCGGCGGCTGCGTAGCGAAACGCCGGACAGTCCCGAGAACGCGGCCGAGCGTAAGGGATATGCGGCAGCGTTCCAGTTGCTCGACTGGGAAGTGGTCAACGACCTCACGGTCAACGATCGCCGTTACCGGATCATTCGTGCCCAGCCCCTCATCCGTATGGGGGCTGACGGTCCTGAGCCGCCCAGACCCACCGACCCCGATGTCGCCGTCGATCGCCAGAGCGGCCAGGCGCAGTCTCAGATGGAGGGGTTCGTCATCGACCCCACCGCGAACAGTGGGCTGTCCGACGCCCTTCTACGGATGGAGATGGTGTCCGCGTTCTACAAGGCGGGAGCGGTGCCCGACGATGTTCGGGGCGACTCCCAGCAGGCGGTGGACACCCACCCGAACGTGGTGTTGCTCCCGGTGGGTTTTACCGTCGCCGAGTGTGATGGTGGGAGTTGGCGCCCCCGGTCCCTGTCGACGTACCCGACACCGCAGGCTGCCCGTGATGCGGCGGCTTTCCGGTTCAGCGACATCATCCCGGACGAGGACGCGTCGTTGGACGAGATCAGGGAGGCATATGCCCGTGCCCTGGAGCAGTACGAGGCTCCACGCGGCGACGAGTTCGAGCTGAACGGGGTCCGGTGCCGGGTGACCCGGGTCGAGTGCTTCGTCCGGGTCGGCCCGGACGGCCCCGAGGGACCGCGCCCCTCCGACTGGGATCCGGAGCCGCCGCCGGAACGGCATTTCCAGCAGCTCCGCGAACAGGGCCTGATGGTCGACCCGGACTGACCTCCGCCCGGTTGCCGTTTCGGGTGGCCGGTGGACCGGCGGCGGGAGGCATACGGTGCCGGGCGGGGCGGCCGGCCTGAGGGGAAGGCGGTACGGGCAGCCGGCTGGGACACACTGGCAGCATGTGGACCAGGAGATGGGCCGGTGTGCCGCGCGGTGTGCGTATCGTCGTTGCGGCTGCCGTCTGCGTGTTCGTTTATGGCGCGGTCGTCCACCTGGTCGACGTGTTCGGTGGCAGGGCGGATCTACCCCCATCGACCCCCAACTGGCTGGCCCTCTACTTCGTGTCCCTGACGGTGCTGGACCCGGCTGCGGCGCTGCTGCTGGTCCTGCGTCGGGTCGAAGGGCTGGTGCTGGGCTGTGTCGTTCTCACGACCGACGCCGCTGCGAACGCATATGCCAACTATCTGCTGGATGACGCCGGGGGAGTCACTCCCGGACGGATCGGACAGGCAGTCATCTCGATGCTGGCCATCGCACTGGCCATGGCAGCGCCACGGGTCGCGCCATGGCTTGGTGGAGACGGCGCACAGCGCCGGGAGCATGACCGCCGAAACCGTCCGGCGTCGAATTCCCGGTAGCGATCCGTCGGCTGTGTGGGGGGCGACTTCGGCCGACCGGGGTCCGTCCTGACCGCGAACCGTGGGAAGGGCGGAGCTGTGCAGGTTGGCGGTTCCGGCTCTGACCGGACGGGCCAGTGGCAGGCGTATTCGATGTTCGATGTAACTGGCCGGGGCGTGCCGGTAACTCGTCGGCGAGGTCGAATGCCCGAGCTTGCCGCCAGCCCGACTCGTGGTTGGCGTCTGCCGAGGTCAACGGCGTAACCATCCGGAGGCAGGGTTGAGAATGTGACCCAAGACACAGCAAGTCATATACGATCTGGTGTATCTTCCGGTGTATGCGGACTGCTGATCAACTTGGGGATCGCATTCTGAGAGGCCAGCTGACCCGCAAACGAGCTATGTCCAAGGCGAGTGGAGGTCCGCTTCATGGGACAAATCGTTTCGGCTTCCGCCGTTAGCCATGCCCCTGGCCTCATCGGATTGTTCGATGGCGCCCCGGAGGAGTCAAAGGAGGTCGTGAGGACCTGCTTCAAGCGGATCAAACAGGACCTTGAAGAGTCTCGGCCGGACGCGGTCATCATCTTCGCGAACGACCATCTGGCCAACAGCCGGCCGCGAGCCTATCCCGACTTCCTGATCGGTATGGCCGACGAGCACGTCGGGCCGGACGAGTGGTTCAAGCCGTGGCTCGGCTGCCGGGACTACACCGTCGCGGGAAACCCGCAGGTGGCCCAGGCGCTGTTGAACGGGATGGGCAGGCGCGGAATCAGGATGTTCGCCCAGCGCGAGAATCTCCGGTTCGATGACAACATCTCGATTCCCGCGGTCTGGACCGACCTCGACCAACTCGGCACGACCCTCGTACCCGTCATGCAGAACGTCACCGTGCCGCCCATGCCAGGCCCCGAAGAGGTGTATCGGATAGGCGTGGCGTTGGCCGAGATCATCCGTGAGGACCTGCCCGACGACTATCGGGTGGCGATCATGGGAACCGGCGGACTGAGCCATGAGCCGGGCGGAAAACGCTATTACTACATCGATGAAGAATTTGATCGATGGTTCCTGGATCTCCTTGTGGCACAGGACCACGAGCGGATTCTCAAAGAGGTGACCATGGAGCGTATGGAGGCCGCCGGCATTGGCGGGACCACTGAGCTTCTCTCCTGGTTGCTGGTCCTGGGAGCGGTTGGGCAGGTCCCCTGCGAAAACCTGGGATACACCGCCTACACGAACTGGAAGAGCGGTGTCGGCGGTGTGCTGTGGAAGGTTTCGGATCGAGCCGAGGCGGTGGCCTGATGGCGCTTGAATCGTTTGATCGTAGCCTCGTATCGCATGACCTTGTCATGGATCTGAAATGGGACGCGTCCCTACGCGCCCAGTTCGCGGAGGACGAGGAATCTGTGCTGGACCGCTATCCGCTCACCGCAGAGGAGCGCAGCGCGATCCAGCAACGGGACTTCAGGCGGCTGTACGACCTGGGCTTCCACCCGTACCTGGGCGGCCAACTCGCCAGGATCATCTACGGCAACGCGGCCGGCGCGGACGCGACGCGGGCCGTCAACGCTTTGGTGGAGTCGCTCAACGGCTCGGACAGAGGAGTTCAGTAGGCCGTGAGTGATTCGACGATCTCCGCCCTGACCGCGAAACTGGTCAACCAGGATCGTGTCTTTGACCTGTCCCACCAGATTGCCGTCGGCATTCCGGTGTTTCCGCACCATGTTCCATTCAGCGTAACCCTCAACCGGCGGCATGCTGACTCCTTCGCCGAGGAACGCCCCGGCGACACCCGATTCAGCAACGAGGTGATGGTGATGTCCGCGCACACCGCCACACATGTCGACGCGCTGGGACACTTCTCCCGGTCCGGGCTGCTGCACGGTGGGGTCAGGGCGGAGGACGCCGAGACCCCAAACGGGCTGAACCAACTCGACGCGGCGGAGATCCCACCGTTCTTCTGCCGGGGAATTCTGCTCGACGTCGCCGGCTATCGGTCGGTCGATTCGTTGGCCGGCGGTGAGGCGATCTCCCGCGACGAGCTCGAGCGGGTCGCGGATGCTGCGCAGACGGAGATCCGGGAGAACGACGTCGTGCTGATCCGTACCGGGTGGCAGCGGTACTGGACGGACAGCGAACGCTACAACGGCAGCGTCGGCCCCGACCGCGAGTATCAGGGCGAAGGTCGTGGCTGGCCCGGAATCGACGCCGGAGCGGCCCGGTGGCTTGCCGACATCGGCGTCAGAGCGGTCGGTGCAGACACCCCCGTGGTCGAGGTGATCCCGTTCACCGGCGACTCGGTGCACGCCATCCTCCTCGTCGATTCGGCAATTCACATGTTCGAGAATCTGGCCCTCGACCAGATTGCCGAGCAGGGGCTCCGTGAGTTCCTGTTCGTGGCCGTTCCCCTGCCACTACGCGGGGCCACCGGTTCCCCCGTACGGCCGTTGGCGATCGTGTGATGGCGGCGGAGCACAGCGCCGCTACCGCGGCGCGCCAGACGGACCGACCGGGTACGGGGACGCAGCGGCTCGAGTTGTCGTCGGTCTCCATCTCGTTCGGCGGGATCCGGGCACTACGTGAGGTCTCCCTGACCGTCGAGGCCGGCACCATCTGCGGTCTCATCGGTCCGAACGGTGCCGGGAAGACGACGCTGTTCAACTGCGTGACAGGGGTGTACCAGCCCGACTCCGGGCAGATCAGGTGGGACGGCGTGGAACTCACCGCCCTGCCCCGACGCCAGATCATCAAGCATCGCGTCGCCCGGACGTTCCAGAACGTCGCGCTCTTTCCGGAACTGGACGTCATCGAGAACGTCATGCTGGGCGCCCACCACCGGGACCGGGCCGGTGTCGCTGCCGCCGCCCTGCGGCTGCCGCGCTTCCGCCGACAGGAGCGGGACCTGCGGCAGCAGGCCGCCGAGATCCTCGGGTCACTCGGCCTGGAGCGGTTCGCGGCGGCGTCGCCCGAGGACCTGACCCTCGGAACGGCCAAACGTGTGGAGTTGGCGCGGGCGCTGATGTCGGAACCGAAGCTGCTGCTCCTGGACGAGCCGGCCAGTGGGCTGGTGCATTCCGAGGTGCGGGAGCTCGGTGAAGTGATCCGTACGCTGCGCGAGCGCTACGACCTCACCGTCGTGCTCGTCGAGCACCACATGGAACTGGTGATGAGCCTGGCCGACCACGTAGCCGTACTGGCGTCCGGACAGCGACTCGCGTACGGGCCGCCGGCGGCGGTGCAGAACGATCCGGCGGTCATCGCGGCATATCTAGGGAGCGCCGAATGACGCTGCTCGAAGTAAAGGACCTACGTGCCGGATACGGCCGGTCCGAGGTGCTGCACGGCATCAGTTTCACGGTCGGTGCCGGCGAGATCGCGGTGATGTTGGGTGCCAACGGAGCCGGGAAGACGACGACACTACGGGCGCTGTCCGGACTCATCGACCGCCGGGGCGACGTCGCCATCAACGGGGAGAAGCTACCCGCCGGGGATGCCGCACGCGCCGTTTCCGAACGCCTGGCGCACGTGCCGGAGGGGCGGGGCACCTTTCCGGGATTCACCGTGCACGAGAACCTCATGCTGGGTGCCTACACCCGCCGTGACCGGGCCGCTGTTGCTCAGGACGTCGCCTACTGGCAGGAGTTCTTCCCGATCCTCGGCCAGCGGGCCAAGCAGCGCGCCGGCACCCTGAGTGGCGGTGAGCAGCAGATGTTGGCGATCGCCCGGGCCATGATGCTGCGACCCCAGCTGCTCATCCTGGACGAGCCGTCGCAGGGGCTGGCCCCGGTCATCGTGCGCGACCTGTTCAGTCGGCTGAGCGAAATCAACAAATCGATGGGTATCGCCATGCTCATCGTCGAGCAGAACGCACATCTGTCGTTGTCCATCGCAGCTCGAGGCTACGTGCTTGAGGCCGGAAAGATCTCAGTGAGCCAGCCAGCCGCAGAACTTCAGGCGAACGACGAAATACGTCGCGCCTACCTCGGAGGTTGAGGTGACACTATTCCTCCAGCAGCTGATCGGAGGGCTGACGGTCGGCGGCATGTACGCCTTCCTCGCCCTGGCTCTGGTGTTCAGTTTCCGGTCCACCGGTGTGGTGAACTTCGCCCAAGGCGAGATGGCCATGTTCTCGGCGTACCTGGCCTGGCAGCTGACGGCGTGGGGTGTGCCGTTCTATCTCGCCGTGCTCCTGACCGTCATCGCGTCGTTCCTCATCGGCGGCGCGGTCTATGGCGTACTCATCAAGCCGGTGCCGGCATCGGCGCATCTCGCGGTCGTGGGTGTCACGATCGGTCTCTTCCTCTGTCTGAACGGGTTGGCCCAGTACATCTGGACCGGGCTCGGTAAGAGTTTCCCCGGATTCATCCAGGGCGAGCCGTTCCGGTTCGGTGGACTCGTCGTCGGCCTGGACGCACTGAGTGTCGTGGTGCTGCTGGCTGCCACGCTGGGCCTGCTCTATCTGGTCTTCGAGCACACCAAACTCGGCCTCGGAATGCGGGCGGCGGCTGCCGCGACGCAGGAGAGCCGCCTGGTCGGAATTCGAGTGACGCAGATGTTCCTGTTGGGTTGGGGCATTGCCGCAGCGATCGGAGCGCTGGCGGGTGTGACCGTGGCGCCGAGACTGACCTTGAGTCCGGACATGATGCTGACGACTATCATCTATGCCTTTGCGGCGGCGACGCTCGGTGGGTTCAGCAGCATAGCCGGCGCCGTAATCGGAGGTCTGCTGGTCGGGGTCGTAGAGAACCTGGCCAGTACCTACATCCCATTCGTGACCGGCGACATGCGGATCTTCGTCGCTTTGGTGATCATCATGGGCGTTCTGCTCGTCCGGCCGTCCGGCCTCTTCGGCAAACCAGAGGGGGTACGGCTGTGAACTCGTTGACCGCGGCGCGCCCGTTCCGGCGCATTCGCATCGCACTCGTCGTCGTCGGACTACTGCTAATGGTCGTGGCACCCCTTCAACTGCCCCCGTTCCGGGTGAACCAGCTGACCGGTGTGCTCATCTTCGCCCTCGCCCTGGTCGGGCTCAACCTGACTACGGGATATGCGGGCATCATCTCGCTCGGTCACGGCGCGTTCTTCGCGGTCGGGGCGTACACGAGCGCGGTGCTGGCACATCACTATTCCTGGCCGCTGGTGGCGGCGCTGCCCGTCAGTCTCGTCACCGCTGCGATTCTCGGGCTGCTCATCGGGTTGCCCACCCTACGTCTGCGTGGTCTCTATCTGGCCCTGGTCACCGTGGCGCTGGCGATGTGTGCCGTGCCGTTCTTCCAGCGCTTCGAATGGCTCGGCGGAGCCCAGGGGTTGGTCGTACCGGAAAGCGACGCGCCGTTCGGTCTGGCACCCGACCAGTGGGTCTACTACGTGGCCTTCGTGCTCGCCGCCCTCGGATTCGTCGTCGCGCGGAACCTCATGCGCAGCAACGTCGGCCGGGCGTTGCTGGCCGCCAAGACGAACGAGGTCGCGGCATCCACCTTCGGGGTGGACATCTCCCGGTTCCGCACCTTGACCTTCGTGGTCAGCGCGGGGTTCGCCGGCCTCGCTGGCGGGGTCCAGACGATGCTGGTCGGCTTCGCGTCGCCGGACTCCTTTCCGTTGATGCTGAGCCTCACCTTCTTCATCGGAATCGTTGTCGGCGGAGTCGGCAGCGCCAGTGGCCCGATCATCGGTGCCTTCTTCGTTCAGTTCGTGCCGCTGTGGGGTGGAGAGATCAATACCTCGGTGGCTGGCCTCATCTTCGGCGTGATCCTGATTCTCGTGATCCTTGTTGCGCCGGGTGGGATTGCCGGTCTGGTGGGTCGGCTCTCGAACAAGCTGTTTTCAAAAAATGGGAAGCGCGAAGCATTGTCAGGGCAGCCCTGACCAGTTGGTGGAGGTAGTGCATGTTTCGCAAGTCGAAATTGCTCGTGAGATTTGGTGTGTCGGTTGTCGCGCTCGCCCTCGTGGCAGCCTGCGGGGGCCGAGGGGAGACCACGGGAGATGACGCGGCCGGCCCGGGCTTCTCGGACACGGAGATCGTGCTGGGTAGCGCCTGTGCCGCCTCGGGCAACCTGGCATCGTTCCAGACGACCTGTGCCGCCGAGCAGGCGTACTTCAACTACGTCAACGAGGAACTCGGTGGCGTGAAGATGGCGGACGGCAAGACCCGGAAGATCAAGTTCGTCTGGTACGACGACGCCTACTCGCCTCCCCGTACGCTCGAACAGGTCAAGCGGCTGGTCGAGCAGGACAGGGTGGCCACGGTGTTCGGGCTGCTGGGCACCGGTACGAGCCTGGCGGCGCGGGACTATCTCAACCGGCAGGAGGTGCCTCAGCTCTTCATGGCCTCCGGTGCCAGCATCCTCGGTACGGACTCGGAGAAGTACCCGTGGACCATCGGCTACCAGGTGCCCTACGCGACCGAGGCCAGCATCTACGGGCAGTTCATCAAGGAGAAGTCGCCGAACGGGACGGTCGCCGTCCTCTACCAGAACGACGACTTCGGTAAGGAACTGCTCGAAGGGTTCAAGAAGTCGATCGAAGGCAGCGGCGTCAAGGTCGTCGCGGAGGAGAGCTACGCGGCCACGGCCGCTACGGTGGACTCGCAGGTGACAACTCTCGCCGCCTCACGCGCCGAGTACTTCATGGTCTTCGCGATTCCGAAGTTCGCCATCCAGTCCCTGCGCAAGGTGCACGAGTTGGGCTGGCGGACGGCCCCCGTCCTGAACAGCATCGCGGCCTCGGTCAAGGGGGTCATCGAGCCGGCGGGTCCGCAGACCGCCGCGGGCTCCTACACCGCCAGCTACGTCATGGACCCGACCAGCCCGGCGTTCGTCGACAGCGATGACGTCAAGTTCTACCGGGACATCGCCAAGCGCTTCGGCCCGAGCAACCTGGTCGTCGACGACGCCCAGTCCGTCCAGGGCTTCGTCCTCGCCCAGTTCATGGTCGGCGCCCTGGAGCAGACGAAGGAACCGACGCGGGCCGGGCTGATGGCAGCCGCGCGTCAGCTGACCGGAATCCAGCCCAAGGGGCTCATCGCGGGTATCCCGGTCGCGACGTCGACGGCGGATCCGTTCCCGCTGGAGTCGATGCAGATGCAGATCTTCCAGGACGGCGTGTGGCAGCTGGTCGGCAAGCCGATCACCTCCTTCGAGGGTGCCACGCCCCGGTTGAAGTAGCGCGGACAGGGCAGGGGAGGGGGAGTGCGGCCACGCCTCTCCCTCCCGGCCCAGGGAGGGCATGACGTGCGGATCCACCAGTTGCCGGTCGAAGTCGGCCGGACGGCGACCGTTGGGTCGTTCAGCGGCGAGCAGGCACCGGTGCTGACCGTCGCCGACGGCGACGAGGTGGTCACGGGGACCCTGGGGCTCTGGGCGGGCCGGGTACGTCGGGAACACACCCTCGCCGACATCCTCGCGCTGCGCGGCCAGTACGCCGGTGGTGGCCCGCACACCCTTACCGGGCCGATCGCGGTCGACGGGGCCCGGGTGGGCGACGCGCTGCGGGTGGAGATCATCCGAGTGAGACCGGGCGCGCACGGATACAACCTGGCGACGCCGGCAGGCGTGTCACGGGGAGTGCTGGCCGACCGTTTCCCGGCCGGGTTCCTCCGACATTTCGACATCGACGCGGATCGACAGGTTGCCACGAGTGGCGCCTTGACGATCAGGACGAGACCGTTTCCCGGATTCATCGCGGTGGCTCCCCAGGCCCCCGGACCGCACGGCTCGGTGGAGCCGGGGCCGTTCGGGGGCAATCTGGACATTGCCGAAATGGTGGCGGGTACCGCGATCTGGCTTCCGGTGCTGCGTGAGGGCGGCCTGCTGTACGTCGGAGACGGCCATGCCGCGCAGGGCAACGGCGAGTTGAACGGAACCGCCATCGAGTGTGACCTCGACGTGCTGCACCTGCGGGTCAGCCTGGCCCGGTCGGCGTGGCTGCGGATGCCCCGGGTGACGACAGCCGACGAGATCACCACGGTGGGGCTCGGGCCGACGTTGGAGGCAGCGGTCCAACGGGCGACCGGGGACATGGCCGACTGGCTCACAACCCTCGGGATGACAGCCGAGGACGCCTACGTCCTGTGCTCGGTAGCTGGACGGATGTCCGTCTCCCAGGTGGTCAACCGGGTCGTCGGGGTCCACCTGTCGGTGTCGAGAGGCGAACTGCCGGGCCAGGGCGCGCAGTGGCGCTGATCGAGGCCTCCGCGAGCTGCGAAAGATCAGCCAATGGTACGAGGAAAGGCGAGATGGGCAGTATGTCTGGTAGCGAAGCGACGATGCGGTTCCGGGTGGCACGTGTCCTCGATGGAGATGGCCGCTCGGTCACGCCCGACGCCGTCGTGGTCGTCGAGGACGGCCGCATCGTCGACATCCGGCCCGCCTCGACGGAACCCGCCGACTCCGTGGTCCCCCTCGGTGACGCCACGCTGATTCCCGGTCTCCTGGATCTACACGTCCACCTGAACATGCGCGGGGACGGCCGCCCCATCGAGGACATCCAGGATGTCAGTGACGGGGTGCTCGCGTTGCGCTCCTACGCCGGCGCCGCCGCGTACCTGCGATCCGGGGTGACGACGGTTCTCGACCTGGGATCACGGAACGCGACGACGCTGGACCTCGGTACGGCGATCGAGGAAGGAACGCTGGTCGGGCCGACCGTCCTGTCGTCCGGAAGTCCGCTGACCCGTACCGGTGGACACATGTGGCTGATGAACGGCGAGGTCGACGGAGCCGACGGGATCCGTAAGGCGGTGCGTGAGCGGTCCAAGGCCGGTGCCAGCGCCATCAAACTGGTGGCCACCGGCGGTGCGACCCGTGGTACGTCCTGGTTCCAGCCCTCGTTCACGGCGGATGAGTTGCGGGCCGCCGTGGATGAGGCGCATGCGCTCGGACTTCCGGTGGCGGCGCACTGCACCAGCATCGCCGGACTCGAACAGGCTGTCCGGGCCGGTGTCGATCTGCTCGTGCACGCCTTCTTCTATGAGCCTGACGGGACGTACCGCTTCCGGCCGGATCTGGCGGACGCCATCGCGGCCAGTGGAGCATCGGTGAATCCGACGCTCCACACCGTAGAGTCCAGGATCGCCGAAGCCAGGAGGATCAGCAGTCGGCGGCCACTGGACACGGTGGAGCGTCGACAGTTGGAAGCTGATCTGCGTGGCTTGGACGAACGGCGGGAGATGGCCAGCAGGCTGCTCGACCACGAGGTCCCGTTGGTGGTGGGCAGTGATGGCGGCTTCACCCAGGTCCGGCACGGCATCGGGACCGTGCGGGAGATGAAGGCGCTGGCCGAGGTCGGTTTGAGCCCGGCCCAGGCCATCGCGGCGGCGACCGGCAATGCGGCGGCGGTCCTGCGGCAGCCCACCGACCTCGGCCGGGTGCGCCCGGGCGCACCCGCCGACTTCGTCGTTCTCGACGGTGATCCGGGCCGGGGCCTCGAGGCGCTGGACGATGTGCTGGTGGTGGTCAAGGCCGGTCGGGTGGTCCACCGACGCGACGATCGGGCCGCCGGTGTGGGCGGCGTCGGCACCGGGCCGGGCGCATAGGGCGAGCCGGGCCGGGCAGCGCCGCCCGGTCCCGGCCTGCGGTGCGGCGTATCCGGATCGAGGATCTGGATACGCCGCGCCGCGTCACCTGTCCCAGCCGCGTCGCCGCCTCAGGATGGCTGGCCCGGCTCAGCAAGGTTGACGTAGACGGTTTCCAGGTACTCGTCGATGCCCTCAGAGCCGCCCTCCCGGCCGAGCCCGGATTGCTTCAGACCCCCGAACGGGGCAGCTGGATCGGAGATGACGCCTTGGTTGATTCCGAGCATGCCGACCTCGATGTGTTCACTCATCCGCAGTGCCCGGGCGAGATCGCGGGTGTATACGTAGCCCGCGAGGCCGTAGTCGGAGTCGTTGGCCAGGGCGATCGCCTCCGCCTCGGTGCGGAAGGTGACGATGGGGGCCACCGGCCCGAAGATCTCCTCGTGCAGGAGCCGGGCATCCGCCGGCACACCGGTGAGCACCGTCGGCGGGTAGAAGAAACCCGCCCCGTCCGGCAACTCGCCCCCGGTGGCCGCTACGGCACCTCGCGTGATCGCGTCGGCGACCAGTTCGTGTACGGAGTCTCGGGCGTTACCGTCGACGAGCGGGCCCACCTGGGTGTCCTGTGCCAGTCCACTGCCGAGGCTCAGAGAGCTGAACTTCGCGGCCAGCCGGGTGGCGAACGCGGTGGCGACCGACTCGTGCACGATGAACCGGTTGGCGGCGGTGCAGGCCTCGCCCATGTTGCGCAGCTTGGCCTGTTCGGCCCCGGCAACCGCCGCGTCGAGGTCGGCGTCGTCGAAGACGACGAACGGGGCGTTGCCGCCGAGCTCCATCGAGGTGCGCAACACGTTCTCGGCCGCCTGGCGGAGCAGGGCGCGGCCCACGGTGGTGGACCCCGTGAAGGAGAGCTTGCGCAGGCGCCGGTCGGCGACGAGTGGACCGGTGACCTCCCTGGCGTCAGCGGTGGGGATCACGTTGAGTACGCCGTCGGGCAGGCCCGCCTCCGCCAGCAGCGCCGCGAAGGCCAGTGCGGTCAGCGGGGTCTGCGCAGCCGGTTTGAGCACGCTCGTGCATCCGGCGGCGAGCGCCGGGCCGATCTTGCGGGTTGCCATTGCCAACGGGAAGTTCCACGGGGTGATGAACAGGCACGGTCCCACCGGTCTCCTGGTGATCAGGAGGCGGGAGCGTCCATTCGGGGCGGTCTGGTACCGGCCGGCGATCCGTACCGCCTCCTCGCTGAACCAGCGCAGGAACTCCGCCGCGTAGGCCACCTCGGCGCGGGACTCGGCCAGCGGCTTGCCCATCTCCAGCGTGATCAGGGTGGCGAACTGCGCGGTTCGTTGGGTCAGCAGGTCGTAGGCCCGACGCAGTACCTCGCTGCGGGTACGTGGCGCGGTGGCTGCCCAGTCGGGCGCAGCCGCGACGGCCGCGTCCAGGGCGGCAACACCATCGGCCGGGGTGGCGCTGGCGACGCGTACGAGTGTCTGCCCGTCGGCGGGACTTACGACGGCGGTCTCACCACCGTCGGCGGCGGGTCGCCACCGACCGCCGACGAACAGCCGGGTGGGGGTGGTGGCGAGAAGGTGGGGAACGTCGATATCGATCACAGAGCTGCCTCACTACCGGGGCGGTCGACGCCATGTTTGCAAATGCTATCTCGAATCGTATATCATGTCGTGCGTGAACCTGTACTGCCCGGTCGGGCATTTCTGGCAAGGGAGCCCTAGTTGAGCAACGATGCCGTGACTGCCCTCTGCGGCTCGCGTCCGGGCAAGGTCATCGCCGTACACATCAACTACCCCTCCCGTGCGGCCCAACGTGGACGGCGGCCCGAGTACGCCAGCTATTTCCTCAAGCCCAGCTCCTCCCTCTGTGGATCGGGGCAGGTGTGCCGGCCCGAGGGGACCGAACTTCTGGCGTTCGAGGGGGAGATCGCCCTGGTCGTCGGTACCGCCGCCCGTAACGTCACGCCCGAGAGCGGGTGGTCGTACATCGGTTGGGTGACCGCCGCCAACGACCTGGGACTGCAGGATCTGCGCTACGCGGACAAGGGTTCCAACGTCCGGTCCAAGGGTGGCGACGGATACACGCCGTTGGGTCCGCAGCTCATCCAGGCATCCCGGGTGGAGCCCGACGCCCTGCGCGTGCGTACCTGGCTCGACGGTGAACTCGTCCAGGACGACACCACCGCCGACCTGCTCTTCGACTTCGGGCAACTCGTCGCGGACCTGTCCCGGATGTTGACCCTCGAAGTCGGTGACGTCATCCTCACCGGGACACCCGCCGGGGCGTCGGTCGCCCAGCCGGGCCAGCGGGTCGAGGTCGAGGTCTCGTCCCGGTCCGACCCGTCGGTGAGTTCCGGGCGACTCGTCACCGAGATCGTCGACGGGCCCGGACTGGGCCCGTGGGGCACGCCACCGCGCGTGGACGCCGGTACCCGCGCCGACGCCTACGGTCACCCGCCCGCCGCCCCGACCCTGCCCGACGACATCCGCCGCCGACTCGGCTCGGTCGCGGTCGCGACGCTCTCCGTACAGCTGCGTAAACGCGGCTACGACGAGGTCAGCATCGACGGTGTCCGCCCGCTCGCACCCGGCCGCCGGATCGTCGGCACCGCCCGCACCCTGCGGTACCTGCCGTACCGGAAGGACCTCTTCGAGGCGCGTGGCGGCGGCTTCAACGCGCAGAAGCGGGCCATCGACTCGGTCCGTCCCGGCGAGGTCCTCGTCATGGAGGCCCGGGGCGACGCCACCGCCGGCACCCTCGGTGACATCCTGGCGCTACGCGCCCAGGTCCGTGGGGCTGCGGGAATCATCACCGATGGTGCCGTCCGCGATGCTGTCGCCGTCGCGGCCCTGGGGCTGCCGGTCTACTCCTCGGGAGCCCACCCCGCCGTGCTGGGGCGTCGCCATGTGCCGTGGGAGACGGACGTGAGCATCGCCTGCGGTGGCGCGACCGTCGAGGTCGGTGACGTCATCGTCGCCGACGACGACGGCGTGGTGGTCATCCCGCCAGCGCTCGTCGTCGAAGTGCTCGAGGCCGCCGAGGAACAGGAACGCCAGGAGCGGTTCATCGCCGAGCAGGTTGCCGCCGGTCACGGGGTCGACGGGCTCTACCCGCTCGGACCGGAGTGGCGAGCCGTCTACGACCGCTGGAAGGACCACACCGAGCGGGCAGCGTCGCCCGGGCTCGAGGGCACCAGCACTTCCGCACCAACAGATCGAGAGGACATCCGATGAGTTTCCGCTCCGCCCCGGCCACGGTCCGTGGGTCGATCGCCCCGATCGTCACGCCCTTCCGGGAAGATGGTGCCGTCGACCACGAGTCCCTACGTAACCTGGTGCGTTGGCAACTCGCCGCCGGCTCCCACGGCATCTCCCTCGGTGGATCGACCGGGGAGCCGTCGTCGCAGACCGTCGCCGAGCGCGCGGAGGCGATCCGTACCGTGGCCGCCGAGATCGGTGGTCGGGTGCCGTTCCTGCCCGGCACCGGTTCGACCAAAATCGACGAGACGCTGGAACTGACGGCCGCCGCCGACGAGGCTGGTGCGGACATCGCGCTGGTCATCACCCCGTACTACGCCCGGCCCACGCAGGAGGCGCTCTACCAGTGGTATGCGACGGTGGCGCAGGAGTTCCCGCACCTGCCGATCGTTGCCTACAACGTCCCGTCGCGGACCTCCGTGGAGATCGCCCCGGAAACGGTGGCCCGGTTGTTCCGCAGGTACGACAACTTCGTCGGCATCAAGGAGACCACGAAGGACTTCGAACACTTCTCCCGGGTCATGCACGCCTGCGGACCCGAACTGCTGATGTGGTCCGGCATCGAACTGCTCTGCCTGCCGCTGCTGTCCCTCGGCGGCATCGGCTTCATCTCCGCGCTGGCCAACATCGCACCAGCCGCGGTGGCCGAGATGTACGAGGCAGCCGAGGCCGGTGACCTGGACCGGGCCCGTGAGCTGCACTACGCCCTGCACCCGCTGGTGGACCTGCTGTTCGTCGAAACCAACCCGGCGCCGGCCAAGTGGTTGCTGGCCGAACGCGGGCTGATCGCCTCCGGACATGTACGTCAACCCCTCATCCCGCTCACCGACGCCGGGAAGGACCAGGCGCGGGCACTGCTGGCCAACAGCGCAGACCTGCTCACCCCCGCCCACATCGAGGAAGGTGCGACCGCATGAGCGCCGCCGGAGAGCCATCCACCCTCCACGTGCGTCCGGAAGGGCTGCCCACCCACATCCGGCACTACATCGGGGGAAAGCACGTCGACTCGATCGGTGGTGAGACCTTCGACGTGCTCGAGCCCGTGACGAACACCAACTACCTCACCGCAGCTGCCGGGCAGGCGGCCGATGTCGACCGTGCCGTACGGGCGGCCCGCGCGGCGTTCGACCGTGGCCCCTGGCCGACCATGAAGGCCCGGGCGCGGGCCAGGGTGCTCAACCGGATCGCCGACGCTGTCGAGGCGGCCGACCGCCGCCTGGCGGAGTTGGAGACCTTCGACACCGGCCTCCCGATCTCGCAGGCGCTGGGGCAGGCGCAGCGAGCCGCGGAGAACTTCCGGTTCTTCGCCGACCTGATCGTCGCCCAACGCGACGAGGCCTACAAGGTTCCCGGCAGCCAGATCAACTACGTCAACCGCAAACCGGCCGGTGTCGCCGGGCTCATCACGCCCTGGAACACCCCGTTCATGCTCTCCTCCTGGAAGCTTGCCCCGGCCCTCGCCGCCGGCTGCACCGTCATCCTCAAGCCGGCGGAGTTCACTCCACTGTCAGCGTCGCTCTGGGCGCAGATCTTCGAGGAGGCAGGCTTGCCGGAGGGGGTCTTCAACCTCGTCGGCGGCATCGGGGAGGAAGCGGGTGACGCCCTGGTCAAGCATCCGGACGTCAACCTCATCTCGTTCACGGGGGAGAGCGCGACCGGAAAGATCATATTCCGTAACTGCGCCGACCATCTCAAGGGCGTATCCATGGAGTTGGGCGGCAAGTCCCCGGCGGTGGTCTTCGCCGACGCGGACCTGGACGCGGCGCTCGACTCGACGCTGTTCGGGGTCTTCTCGCTCAACGGTGAACGGTGCACCGCAGGTTCACGGATCCTGGTGCAGCGTGAGATCTACGAGGAGTTCCTCGGACGTTACGTCGAGCGGGCGGAGAAGATCCGGGTAGGACACCCGTCCGACCCGGACACCGAGGTCGGTGCGCTCGTCCACCCGGAGCACTACGCCAAGGTGATGAGCTACGTCGAGGCAGGTAAAGCCGAAGCGCGGCTGGTCGCCGGCGGCACCCGCCCCGCTGACCTGCCCGAGGGGAACTTCCTGCGGCCGACGGTCTTCGCCGACGTACCCCGTACGGCGAGGATCTTCCAGGAGGAGATCTTCGGTCCGGTCGTCGCCATCACGCCGTTCGACACCGAGGAGGAGGCGGTCGAGCTTGCGAACGACGTCATGTACGGCCTGGCCGCCTACGTGTGGACGAACGACCTGACCCGGGCGCACCGGGTGGCGCACTCCATCGAGTCCGGCATGGTGTGGATCAACTCGCACAACGTCCGCGACCTTCGTACCCCGTTCGGCGGAGTAAAGGCTTCCGGCCTGGGTAACGAGGGCGGATACCGGTCAATCGACTTCTATACGGAGCAGCAGGCCGTTCACCTTACACTTGGCCCCGTGCATACACCACGGTTCGGCGCTCGCTGAGAGTTCTTCCGCCGTGACACGCGGTTGAACTGGCCGAATATTGTATATGAGATGCTTTACTCTTGCCTGCATGGCAAGGATGTGAGGGGGCGGCATTGGTAGGCACGACGGGTGTGGGCACTCCGGCGTCGTTGTCGAAGTCGGAGGCTGTCTACCAACGCCTCCGCGTGCGGATCCTCGACGGTACGTACTCGTCGGGCTTCCGACTTGTGCTTGGACAGGTGGCCAAGGAGTTCGGCGTCAGCCCGGTGCCGGTACGGGAGGCGGTGCGCCGGCTCGAAGCCGAGGGCCTGGTCACCTTCATCCGTAACGTCGGAGCCGAGGTCGCCGGCATCAACACCTCCGACTACGCGGATGCGATGCAGACCCTTGCGGTACTGGAGGGGATGGCCACGGCCCTGGCTGCCGGGCGACTGACCAAACAGGACATAGCCAAGGCCAACGAGATCAACGAAGAGATGCGCGAGATGCTGGGGGAGCGGTTCGACCCTGTCCGCTTCACCGACCTCAACCATCAGTTCCATGAGGTCCTGTGTGCGACGTGCCCGAACCGGCACCTGCACGACCTGTTGCAGCGCGAGTGGGAGCGGATCGCGTTGATCCGCCGCTCGAGCTTCACCTTCGTGCCGGGTAGATCGCGGGCATCCGTCGAGGAGCACGATGCGCTTCTCGCCCTGATCCGCTCCGGGGCCGAACCGGGGGAGATCGAGATGGTGGCCCGACGCCACAAGCTGCGGACGATGGAGCAGTTCCTGGCGCGGCGTTCCGAGCAATCCTGAGAGGGTCGCCTCCCTGGCTGGGTGTGTGTCCACACACCCAGCCAGATCAAGGGTGGCTTGTAGGGAGCGCGTAGGGTGGTGGGGTTGCCCACCATCGCGATGCGCATCATGACGGCGAAGGCGTCTCGCCTCGTAGCCACGAGGCGAGACGCTGGAGTTGCAGTTCCAGACCGAGGTCGGGCCCGAGACGTGCCTGGATCGTTCCAGGTTCGCATGACCGCGAGCGGGGATCGCATCAGCGGTCAGACGCCGGCGAGAAGGAGGAGTCGCTCCATGTCTGCGGCTGGCAGGGATGGCGAAGCCGCAGCCGCTCGCGCGATCCATTCGCTCGGATCCGCGAGCAGGGTGATCAGCACACGCGTTGGCAGGCGTGGATGAGGAGCGATTGCGCGGCGTACCGAGCCGTCGGGGTCTGCGGCTAATCGCTCGGCCAGGTCAGCGGGCAGATCCGGGTCCCGGGGCGCGAGGCAACGCATTCTCGGGTCGGGATCGGTTGCGAATCGGCGAAGGGTCTCCGGTGGGAAGGTGAAGTCGTCAGCCGGACGCCAGCCTGTCCTCTTGTCCGGTCGAAACTCGCGATCGATGCGGTCCGCAGTGATCAGATCGACCAGGTGGGGAGCGTGGGTGGCCATCGTGGTACGCACGATGCTCTCATCGTCGTTGAGCAGTCGCATCACGGCTTCCGGTGGAAGTGAGCGACTACTGGCTGCGCAGCGGCGGAAACATACGTACGGCGAGGTCACATGCGGTATCGGGTCCGCGGCCACCCATTCCAGACGCAGAGGTCTCAACTCGGTGACGGCGAAGTGGTCCTCGACCTTCTGGAGGAAGGCATCGTTGTCGAGATCGGCATCCAACTCGTCGACCGATTGGCCGGAACCCTGCTGGATCGCGTAGTAGATCCGCTGTCGTGTCGGCTCGGGGGTGTCCGGTCGGACGAAGATGCCGACGCGTACGTACGCGCTGGAATCCTCGGCGAGGCGGTCCCGCAGGCCCGAGGGTAGTTGCGGATGCCCAGCCAGTTGTCGGCGTACCTCGTAGTTCGGGTCGTCGGCCAACCGCAGGGCCGTATCGGCCGTGAGAGTCAAATGCCGCACTACACCGGCCCTGGTGACCGGGTCGTCGAGCAGGCCCGGTAGCAGGTCGGCGGGCGGGACCGGGTGGGGTAGCCGTGCGTAGTAGGTGGAACAGGCGGCGGCTCGGACCGTGTCGACGGGGTCGGTCAGCAGGACTCGCCGTATCTCCTCCGGGGCCTCTGGTCACCATCGGGCGAGTGCGGCCCGGACAGCGGGATCCCGATGCTCAGCAAGTCTCAACCGTACGGCGTAGGGCAGATGCCGGTTGAGTGCGAGCGAATGTAGCAGCCAGTCGTGGTCCGTGGCGATGATCTCGGTGATCAGATCGGCGGTCAGGTCGGCTCGTGTGGCCACGTGTCCAAACCCGCGCCGGTAGGCTAGCAGCCGGCGGACCAGCCCGGTCGGCAATACCGGATTCTCGGCAAAGACCATCCAGCGCCGCAGAAAGATGGGCCGGTGTCGGGGCTGTGCCAGACATCGCTGAGAACCTTTCTCCCAGAGTGCGAGCGCAGTCAATGATCGTATGCGCCCACCGGGGAGAAGACAGGCAGGCACGCGTTATCGAGCAGCGTAGTGAGTCGAGCGATGCATTGGGCCGAAGCCGGCTAGCCTTCTCCGGTGGTCGACTCGCGTGAGGATGCCTCGCCGGACGAGGAGTTCGAACCCGTCTACGTCGAACTGGACTGGTACGACGGGCCGCGAGGCGGCTTGGGCGACATCAACGGAGTGCCGCACTACTTCAGGGCGGTCAACGCCTACGCCCGCCCTGATGCTCCGGACGACGAGCACTTCGTCTGGCCAGCCGGCCAGAAAGCGCTGGCCTGGGAACGCGAGCAATGGGCGATCTTCGTCGAGTGGAACGGCCGCTACGAGGCTGGCACCGCCACGCTGGACAGCCACCCCGAACGTCACGGCGTCAATGCCCGTTATGACGAGCTGGCCAGGCTGCTCGAGCCACACCGCAACATGCCGACGGACGTTGGCCGGATGAGGGTCGAGTGGCGCTGGGACCTCTCTCCGACAGGAACGCGGTATCACACCGACGGCCCGGGTTACCGGGCCCAATGGCGCCCGGCGCAATGAGGCCGCCTCGACCACACGCAGGTGTCGGCTAGCGCCTCGTCTTTGAACGTTGATCGTGTAATCCGCTGGTTCCGGTCATGTTTCGGGCAGGCTGTCTCCTAACAGATCATGTGGGAGGTGATGGCCGGTGGGCAGACGCCCAGAGGTGTTCGTCCGGCAAGTGTCGATGGCCGAGGGCCAGCGGTTACAACGGATTAGCCGCACCGCGAAGGACCCAGTGAAGCTACGGCGGGCGATCGTGGTCCTGATGTCCGCCCAAGGCCAACCGGCCCCGGACATCGCCCACCTACTCAAGGCCAGCGAGGACTACGTCCGCGACGTGATCCACGTCTTTAACGAACAGGGATTCACCGCACTCGACCCAAAATGGAGCGGGGGCGCACCGAAACGGATCGATGAACAGGCCCGTGACTGGATCTGCGTCATCGCCCGGTGCGACCCCCGCTTCCTCGGCAAACCCTTCTCCTGCTGGTCCCTTGCCAAGCTGCGCGACTACCTGGTCGAGACCGGCCACGTCACCACGATCAGCATCGAAACCCTGCGCCGGATCCTGCACGAACGCGGCGTGTCCTGGCAGGCCACCAAGACATGGAAGACCAGCAACGACCCCGACTTCACCACCAAGATGCGCCGTGTGTTGGACCTCTACGACCACCCACCCGCGGACGGCCGCGTGATCTGCATCGACGAGTTCGGGCCACTGAACCTGCAACCCCGCCCCGGCCGAGCCTGGCGGCCCCACGGTCAGCCGGTGCGGCTACGGGCACCTACACCCGCGACCAGGGAATACGACACATGATCGCCGCCCTGGACCTGGCCACCGGGAAACTGCACTACCGCATCCGCGACCGTAAACGGTGGCGAGAGTTGCTGTCCTTCCTCAAACCCTGCGCCGCCGCTGGCCCAACCAGAAGCTGTACCTGATCTGCGACAACTTTCTCCCCACACAAGCACCCCGAGGTCCGGGCCTGGTGCACCACCAACCGCATCGACCTGGTGTTCCTACCCACCTACGCATCGTGGCTGAACTGGATCGAGGCCGAGTTCGCCGCCGTCCGCTACTTCACCCTCAACGGCGCCGACCACCGCAGCCACCACGAGCAGAACACCGCCATCGGCGACTACATCCGCTGGCGCAACCAACACTCCCGACCCAAATCCGGATTCGCGGTCAACTCCAAGATCCGCCACCCGGATTACCCGTTCAAGGCTGCATGACGAGGCACTAGTTCCAGTTCGTCGCGGTGCACGTCGTGAACTGGCACTCCTCACACAGGTACAAGCTGCGCCAGCCGTGCCCGTACTCGCGAATTTGGCTTTGCACCGTAACCACGTGGAACATCAACCGGTCGCACGAGCGGCAATGCGGGTTCGGATAAAGACCTATCGCGGGGCCGCCAGCCGTGCCGAAGATACCTGGCGTCGACAGGACGTGACCGTTGCTGTAGGTGAGGCTGTCGTCGTACGGCCGGAGCACGACCACACCCATACTGCCCTGGTCGTCGTTGTCGACGGAATCCTCGACGTCGTTCTCGGGGGGCTCGTCGAACGTGACGATCTCGCTGTGCCAGAAGCCATCCCGATCGAGTGCCGCCGTCAACGTCCAGCCCACCGAGCCCTGGGGACTCACCAGATGCACCCGGTCGGTCGGCCAGTCCGGCATCCCGGGAACCTCGGAGAGGCGTAGCGACAGGTAATGCCAGGCGATCGCGGTGGAATCCGGATGGCGGACGATCTGTCCCAGCCGTATTCCGACCGGATGGTCTGCGTCGACCAGTTCCGCCGGGCCGGACGCCGACCGGAGCTCGACGACCCGTCGGTGCGGTGAGAACCGGTATTGTGCTGGACCGGTCGACGGTGTCCAGATGCCCGAGTCCTCGAATTCCTTCGGGTCCGTACCCTCGCGGACGAGGTCGGCGATCGCGGTCAGCGCGGGTTCGGTGCCGATTGCCGCAAGCGCCCAGGCTTCCCGGAACGACCAGCGGTTCCGCAGTCGCCGTTCCAGGCGCTCCACGCAGGTGGCGGGTGCTCCGTTCAGTAGTACGCACAGGTTGTCGAACGTGACGTCAAAGACGTCGAGAAACTGGGTAATGACGGTTTCCTGATGCGGCCGGAACCATTCCGGACACACTCCGGCGACGTACGCGAAGTGATCGCCGAGGTCGTTGCGTAGTTTGTCGTCGACTGCCGCCCGACTGAGAAGCTCCACCAGTGCCGTGACGTCGTCTGCCGTGTCAACCGGGAATGACGCGGTGCCGGTGTAGGTCTTGATCGGCATACGCGGACCATACCCAAGGCGACGGACTCGATGGGGCCGGCAGGGTGGCTGGCCGGGCGATGCCTCGGAGCGGGCAGCCATTGCGCTGGCAAACTGTCCCATCCGCTCTGGCCGTTCGCGGGTTCCCGCTTGCCGTCAAAGGGGCGGTTCCGGTGGCGGCGTCGTTTGCGCCGGGGGTGCGGGTGGTGCCGCCAGCGGGCCCGGGGGTACGCCCTGGGGCCGCCAGACGGGCGGGCCGGGCGCAGGGAGCGGGGGGCCCGGGGGTGGAAGTGGCTGCGGGGGCAGCTGCGTGCCGGGTGCCCGGTGACCGTACGGCATCGGGTACGCGCCCGGATACGGCCGGTAGTCGGGCATCGGGCGTGGCATGGCCTGCCGGAGCCTGCGGTAGTACGTCCGCGCGCCGGGCAGGGCGAGCAGCACGGTGGCGGTGACCGCGAACGTCAGCGTCGTGATGGTGGTGGCGAGCGTGAGCTGGCGGTACCAGCTGATGGCGTCGTACGGGCCGACGACGAGCGCGACGGTGCACACGACGATGGTCAGCCCGGCCATGATCCAACTGATCACGTGTGCGGGGTTCGCCCCGCCAGCGGCCAGCGGGGCGAGGATGAGGTAGACCAGAGCCGTGAGTAGCGACAGCGTGGTGAGCAGCACGAGCCCGACGGCCGCGAGTTGGCCGGCTGCCTCGTCGCCGGCGCGGTCGCTGTAGTGCCGCATGGCGTCCGGGACCGCGTAGTAGCTGGCGACGGCGGCGACGACCTGCACCGCAGCGATGCCGGCCAGCAGGTAGCAGCCGGCGAACACCACGGTAGGGCTGACCGATCGCGCTGCGGGTCTCCTGGTCATCACGGATCCTCGGCTGGTCGACGCGTCACGGGCCGGTGGTCGTCGCGGTTGTCGATGGTGACGGTCGTCGGCCCCGGCGACGAGCGAGCTGGATTGCGCCGCCGACCAGCCAGAGCAGCAGCGGCAGCGTGGTGAGGACCCAGAACGCCGGCTTCGAGGTGGGGCTGCGGCGGGCCGCCTGCAGCTCGGTGAGTGGCCGCGCGGTGGACTCGCCGCCGAGCCAGACCAGGTTGCGGTCACCCTCGCTGGCAGCGGCGTAGGTGGCCTGGCGGACCGCCGTCGACAGCTCGGGTCGTTGCCCGGAGAACGTGTCGGCGTTCAGCCGGGACCGTGGGACGTCGGTCAGGTCCACACCGCCGTAGACGTACGTGACGGTCTCGATCATGTTGCCCCGTTGGGTGGTGCGCTTGACCTTGAATTCGCCGTCGGTGTACGACTTGACGTAACGCCGCCACACCTCCTTCGGGCTCCACGGCTGGCGGGCCGGCCAGTCGCTGGCGTCACCCCGGTCGATCAGGTGCGAGTACGTGGTGCGCTTGGTCTCGCTGCGCTCGCGGTACCACTGCGCCGCGACCCGGCTGACGTAGACCCGCCGCAGGTCGGCGTACTCCGGTGCGGTGTTCACCGCCTTCTCGATCTGCGGAAGGATCAGCCGCCGGTACAGGCTCTCGTTCTGCTTCGTCTCCGCGTCGCTCTGCCTGGCACAGCCCGCTTCGGAGCCCCCGACACCGACGGACTTGACGTAGTCGGTCTCCATCTTCACCGACAGGGGTGCGTCGAGGATGTACAGCTGGCCCTGGTCCTCCCGGACCGTGGCCGGTGCCGGCACGATCCACTGCCGCATCGACACGCACTTGGTCTCACCGACCAGACCGTCCCAGTACCGCTTGCCGGTAGCCGAGTCGGGATGGATCAGCTTGGCGACGGTCTTCTTCATCTCCAGGTCGGCCTCGAGCAGGATCCGGCCGGCGTCGGTCCGCCCGAACTGCGAGTCGATGATCCGGTTCGGCTCGTCAGGATTGAGGTTCACGGTGAACGCGCTCGTCGGGAGCACCAGCCAGACGAAGAACGCGTCGGAGGCGGTCAGGGCCGCGCGTCGTCCGCCGTAGGAGGGGTGATCCTCCGGTGCCGGCTGGGCACTGAACGCGTACTGCAGGCCGGGCCCGCCCTGGTAGGTGTCGGCGACGTAGCGCAGCTCGAGCGTGGAGAAGTCGACGCCGCCGAGCGGGTCCGCGCCGAGGTCCTCGTTGCCCAGGTCCGCGCCGAGTTGGTCCAGCACCTCCTGGCCGAAGGCGGCCTCGTCGGGAGAGTCCGGCGAGTCGGCGATCGCGTCGCTCAGTCCACCGTCGACGGGGTGCTGCGGTGCGCCGGGCGCGATCATGATCCCGCCGCCACCCTTCGGCGGGACGGGGGCAGGTCCGACCGGTTTGCCGGGGTCGTTGCCAGGGTCGTTGCCGGTGGCCGACGGCGCCGGGCCGCTGGCTGCCCGGCGGGCCTTGTCCGCCTCGTACGCGGGGTCCCGGGTCGGGGTGGGCTGCGGGATCGCTGGCATGAGGCGGACCACGATTGCCGGGGCGGGCGGCAGACCGGCGGCGATCCGGGCCTCGTTCACCGCCGTCGACTTGTTGGCATCATCGATCTGACTCAGCGTGCCCTTGGTCGGTTTGACGCGGAACACGTACACGACCTGGTTGCCGGTGCCGTCGACGAGTTCGACGTAGCCCTGTAGCTGTGCCTGGGCGCGCTTGGTCAGTTGGCGGGTGTCCTTGACCTCGAAGCCACGCTTGAGGTGCGGCTTGACCGGGAATGCGTCCGGCTCGACCGGGTATCTGGGGTCGACCTTCTCATCGAAGACGTAGTCGTCGGAGCCGGCGATGCGTACCTTGCCGAAGACCCAGTCGGCGAAGCCGTCGCCCCGGCTGTTGCTGTCGACGCCTCGCACGTGTCGCTGGACGAACACCTTCCAGCGTTTCTTCACCTCGCTGGCGGGTCGGTTGACCAACCCCGGGGCCTTGTTCTCCGCCCACTCCGCCAGCATGCGGTTCAGGGTTCCGTACGTGTACGCCTCGCGGCGCTTGAGCCCGAGCAGGTCCTCGGGCTTCGGCGGGTCCAGATCGGCGTACTCCAGCAGGTGGGGGGCTGCCTCGTAGCGGAAGGCCTCCCTCGGCCCGATCAAGTCCGGATCGTCCACGCCCTGACCGGGCAGCGGCTCGTACCACTCGCTCGGCACGGCGGTGGGCGCCGGGCTCGGCGCGGCGAAGACCGGTGCCGTGCCGACGGCCACGTACAGCGCCATGCCCAGCACGACGAGGAACGCCGCCATCCGGCGCATGGACACCCGGTGCGGCAGTGTTCGATGGGCCACGTCCACTCCCCGGACGGCGGGATCCGGCGCCTGGCGCCGGAGAAGTCCACCCCAGTCTCACGAATGCCTGCATATGTGTCAATGAAACCGTGGTGGGGTGGTTGCCGAGCGTTACGCCATGAACGCCTCGTACTGGTCGACCAGCAACTGCGGATCATGCCGCTTCACGAGCGTCTTGAGTGCCAGATGAGGCAGGCCGGCGGCACCACCGTCCTTCTGCTGCCGCACGTACGGCTGGCCGCCGTACGGGTTGACCTCCGGATCGCCGTGCCGGTACGTCCAGTGGCCGTTCCTCGCCCGGCGCAGCGACTCGCCGGTGTACCAGGCGGCCCCCTCGACGAACTCGGCCTGCTCCGGGGCGTGGAACGCCTCCAGCGTCGGGGTGACCCGCAGCACCAGCGCGCCCAACACCGCCAGCGACGCCACCGAGAAGTCCCACGTGGTGCCCTGGCCGTACCGTGCGACCCAGTTCGGGAACGACTGTTCCCGCGTGGCCAGCCAGCGGGCCAGATACTCACGCTCGGACTCGACGACCGGCACCGGGTCCACCAGCGGCGTCGGCTGTTTGGTCGGCGACCACGACGGGTGCGCCGTCCGGTACGCCTGCACGGTAGCGGTCCAGTCGGCGTACTGACGCTCGAAGACGTCCCCGGTCCGGTCCCGCACCGCCGTCAGGACCAGGTCCAGTGGTGCCAGCGACGGCAGCGCCAGCGCCTGGTCGGCGTGGATCGGCGGTACGTGCCACGGCCTCGGGTCGTCGGTCGGCTCCCAGTGGCCGCCGGCCAACCGGAGCAGCATCTCACCGACGTACGCTGCGGCACCCTCGATGATCCACTCCGCGTCCTCGTCCTGGTCCATGACCTCCGGCTCCTCGAAACGGTCCGTCAGGTACCGCTCGAGGTCCGGCAGGGAGCGCAGGGAGAAGTCCAGGTCCAGTTCGTCCTCCCGCGCGCCGATGTCACGCAGGTGTTCCAGCCGCTCCGGCAGCCGGATGAGCCATTCGTCGCCGTCGTCCTTGGAAGCCATACCGCGCAGGGTACCGGGCGGGCCCGCTCCGGGCGGAAACACGTGTGGTCATTTCTTGGCATCGTGGGATCACGGTGACAGCTGAATTCAACGACACCCGGTGCTGTCGTCCGCGAACGGCCCCGGTGAAGAGTTTTCCGCGCGTCGCCGAACCGAGGCTTTTCTGACCCGTGCCGTGCCTGCCGTGCTGTGCCTGACGTGCCGGTAAGGTGCGGCGACGGGATCCGTGCCCTTACCGAATCCCGCTTCGCCGAATCGCAACCGGTTCGGCGCAGATGCCGTTGCCGACATTTGTCGAGCTTGCACTTTCTGTCGACAGAAAGCGGTTGCCGGGTACGTTGACGAGCGCGCCGGGTCGGGTTCCGGGGCGAGTCGGCCGGTCGATACGCTTCTCCTTTGCCGAACTGGTCTCCGACCTGGGCAAAGCGCGCTGCTTGCCAGCGCCGTTGCCGGTAGGGTCGAGGAGTGCCAACCAGGCGTATGGAGGCGTTCAGCGACGGAGTTATCGCGATTCTGATAACTGTCATGGTGCTCGACCTGCGTATCCCGCATGGCACCACCTGGTCGGCGCTCACCGACTCGGCACCGGTCTTCCTGTCGTACGTGCTGAGTTTCGTCTATCTGGGTATCTACTGGAACAACCATCACCACATGCTCATGGCGACCGACCGGGTGAGTGGGCTGGTGCTCTGGGCCAACCTGCATCTGCTGTTCTGGCTGTCGCTCATCCCGTTCACCACGGGGTGGATGGGCGAGAACGAGTTCGCTGCGACGCCCGCCGCCGTCTACGGCATTGTCCTGCTGGCTGCGGCAGTGGCTTACTTCGTACTGCGGAGTGCCATCATCCGCGTGCAGGGTAATAGGTCGACCCTCGCAATCGCGGTCGGCCGCGACCTCAAGGGAAAGATATCGCCGGTACTCTATGCGATTGGGATCGGGTTTGCTGCGGTCAACCGCTGGCTCTCTCTGGCCGTCTATGTCGCGGTCGCGCTCATGTGGCTGGTGCCGGACCGTCGGGTCGAGCGGACGCTTGGCGCTTTCTCGCGGCGGTGATCCTGCGTACCGTACAAGCAGATATCGATGTCAGCTACGGGTGGAATCCGGTGGTGCCTGATCGTCGGAACATTTTCGCGAAAAGTGCCGTGCGTGCGGCGACTTCCCGAGTCCGATGCATACGCGCCGGCATCGCTTCTATTCACTCATGCCGAGCGGGTCGGTCCTGACGTACCGCATCGTCCAGGTGTCGTCCTGCTCGGTATCGGGGGCGCGTTCGTACAGGTGGTCGGCGTTGATACCGGCGGCGTCGGCATCGTCGTGCTGAGACAGGACCCAGTGCGCCGGTGGACGACCGTCGGGTTCGGTTGGTAGATCGCGAACGGCACCGTCGGCGGGCCCGCCGAGGAAACGGACGGTCACGTGATTCATGAGACACCCTTCCGAGGCAATGCTCCCCGTTCGTAATCCCCGGTTTGAAGATCGCTAACGCCGTTCCAGACGCGAGTACATGATGCCTGATTGGTGGCGGCAGCCCGGGCAGTCGCGACAGATCCAGCAGATCCAACAGAGAGGGCAGGGAGAATGGAACAGGGCGTGCCGACGCGGCAGACCGGCATGGCCATCCTCCGGTCCGTGACGCTCGTCAGTGCTGTCGTACCCGGTAGAGGTCGCGTAGCAGGGCGATCTCTGCTCCGTGATGCAGCACCTCCTGGCGTAGGGCCAGCATCTCGCTGAGCTGGCCCAGACGCCAGGCGATGGTGGTGAACGGCGGCGGCACGGGGTGCGGGCTCGATGCGGTGTCACGTCCCCATTCGCCCGCACCGACCAGGTGCGTCGCACGCGCGCCGGGCCCGTCCGAATGCCGTCGGATCGACCAACAGCCGGCCACGGGTTCCCAGAGTGGGCTCTGGCATCGGACGCGGGATTGCTGGTCTGCAACCTGTCATGGCTGGATTGATACGGCGACCGGTTTCAGCAGGCTCCTTCCGACGGACGTGACCTGGCGGCGACGGAACTCGATGCTGGTCTGGTAGAAGGTGCAGGTGTCTCAGATCGCTCCTAGGGAACAGTCCCACCCGGGTGGGCAGTACGCGGCACACAGGTCGGGTGTGCGATTCCTGGCCGATGTGGTGGACGATCGGAGCCCGAGCGGAGCCTGGTCGGTGCGGTGGTTGCGGGTTGGTCAGCGGCCCTACCCGCATCGGATGTTGCACCGGGAACCGTTGTCGGCGGTCGCGGCGGGGCGGCTGGCCGACGGTCGCTTGGTCGCGGTGCTCGGTGCGTACGGCGGTCTGGACGTCTACGACCTGGTGTCCGGCGAACGCCTGGCCCGGTTCGATGCCGGGCACGGGGAGGATTGCGGGGTTGCTGTCGGTCGGGGAGAGGACGGGCACCTGGTCGCGGTGTCCGGCGGCGTGGACGGCGTGGTCCGGGCATGGAGTCTCGAAGGCGGACCGGGCCTCATGTGGGCGTCGACAGAGTCGATCGGTGCGGAGGTGTACGCCGTCGCCATTGGCGTTCTGCCGGATGTTGGACCGGTGGCGGTTTCGGCTGGCGTGGACGGCATGATCCGGATCCACCGGCTGGGCAGCGGCGAACTGCTACGTACGCTCGGCGCTGACGAGCAGGGCGCGGTGATGGCGCTGGCGGTCGGCAGGATGTCCCCCGACCGGCCGATCGTGGTGGCCGGCAGTGACTCCGACGTGCTCGTCTGGGACCTCGCCTCCGGCACGCTGCTCGGCGACGGCGACGGCGACGGCGACGGCGACGGCGACGGCGACGGCGACAGCGACAGCGACGTCTATGGCTACGGCGCACACAAACGGACCGTCTATGGAGTCGCGGTGACCCGGTTGCCGGACGGCCGGACGGTGTTCGCCTCTGTTGGTGGCGACGACCACGTGTCGATCGAAGATCTGACGAACCAGGAGCCCATGACCGAACACCGGTGGGTCTGGGGCTGCCAGCAGTGGGGCAATGCGGTGGCGTCGATCCGGCTGCCGGATGGCCATGATGGTTGGGTCACCGCTGGTGAGGATGGGTCGCTGCGGTTGTGGACGGTGACGGGCAGCCCGTTCGGGCCGCCGTTGCTCGGCCATCTCGGGCGGGTCCGATCCGTCGCGGCGGACACGCTGCCGGACGGTCGCGTGGTGCTGGTCTCCGCCGGTGACGACGGCGCCCGGGTGTGGGAACTACCCGAGACCTGGACTGCCGGTGGTGACAGCGACGTCGACATCTGGCAGGGACACGGTGACGACCAGGGCAGCGGGCCCGATTGCCGGTACGGCTCGTCCGCCGGTGCGATCACAGCCGTGTCCTCGCTCGCGTTCCTTCCTCCGGCCGCACCTGGGCCCTCGCCCGGGGAAGCGTCGACGCCCGTGGTCATCTCTGCCGGTCCTGACCGTACGGTTCGGGTGCTGGGACGCGATCACGGGAGCATCCGTCGGAGAGACGATCACCCCTCACGTCGACGCCTCCGGTCGGCGGATCAGCGGCGTGAGACGGGTGGCCGTGGCCGGCCTACGCCAGCTCGACGGCCGGGAACTCGTCGTCTGCGTCGCCGAGGAGTATCCCGACGGACTCGCCTCCGTCCTACGAAGCTACGACCGAGTCACCGGCCGGCTCCGCGGTGCGCCCATCGTCTGGCCGCGACGGTCGACCAGCGTGCTGCTCTCGACCCACCTTCCCGACGGTCGGCCAGTACTGGTCATCGGTTGGGGTGACGAAGGCGTACAGGTGCTTGCCGAGGACGGGACACCCGTGGGTCGGCCGTTCGCCGATGCTGAAAGCGGATACGGCTATGTGTACGCGTGCGCCGTGGGCGAGGACGCACATGGGCGCAAGATCGTGGCTACCGCTCACAGCCGTGGTCGGGTCGCGCTGTGGGACCTGACCGACCGCCGGTTGATCGAGCAGCCGGAGATCGGCGGCGGCACCGTGCAGTCGCTGGCCTTCGGGCAGCTCGTTGACGGGCGGCGGGTGCTGGTCTGTGGCGGAGACAGGGCGGTTCACGTATGGGACCTCGCCGCTCGCCGGCCGGTGTGTCCGCCGTTGATCGGCCACGAGTACGGTGCCGTGGCGCTGGCGATGGTGCGCTTGCCGGACGGTGCGAGGGTGCTCGTCACCGCCGGTGTCGACGCCACGCTACAACTGTGGGAGCCGACCACCGGCCATCACCTTCGTACGATCGCGCTGCATGCCGCCGCCACCTGCCTGACTCCGATCAGCCCGGAAGCGCTGGCCGTCGGCACGACCCAGGGGCTGCTTCGTATCGATCTGCGCGTGGCAGCTACGTGAGTGTCGGGACCTGGACCTGTCGCAGCGGCGCGGCGGGAAGAAACGGCCCGTCTCCGGAGTGCCAGACGTATCCAGGGTGCTGTGACATATTGCCCACGCCCAGGGGCCAGCGAATCCGACAGTCGATACCTACAGTCGGGCCATGAGCACTTACAACGGCGTGCGGGTCTGGCTCCGCCGGCATGGAGCTGAGCAGATCGTGCATCCCGGGGGCAACCTGTACGCCCACCTGTGTCGAGTCAGCGAACGACTCGCCGCGCTTGGCTGCGGCAGTGAGGTGCAAGCCGCGGGCCTTACCCACGCCGTCTACGGCACCGACGGGTTCGACCTTGCCCTGCTCGATGGGGCCGATCGTGCTGTGCTACGCGATCTCGTTGGTGTCGACGCCGAGGAGCCTGTCTATCTGTACGGCGCCTGCGACCGTGGACGAAGCTGGCGGGAGCTGGCAAATACCGGCCAGGTGTTTCACCGCTGTACCTACTTCCGGGAACTGTTCGCCTCTTGGGCCCCACTGGCTTCCGAGCAGGTCATCCGCGATGCACAGCGAGTCTTGCGGCCGTGACACCCGAACCATCGGCAGGGCCGCGTTCGATAGCATGCACTACCGGTCGCGTACGCGTGCGAGCCGTCTATCCCGGCAGCTTTGATCCCTTCACCCCCGGGCATTTGAATGTGGTGAACCGGGCGCGCGACCTCTTCGACGAAGTGGTCGTGCTCGTCGCGGTCAACAGCATCAAGCATCCGGGCACCGACGAAGAGGAGCGAGCGGCTGCTGTTCGGGCCGTTCTGCCGGTCGAGTGGACCTCCGTCACCGTTGCGGCCTGGAGCGGGTTGACCTCCACCTACTGCCATCGTCATGAAGTAGGAGTGATCGTTCGCGGCGTGCGTAACACCACCGACCTTCGGACCGAGTACCAGCTCGCCGCGATGAACGAGTCGCTGGGTGTCCCCACGGTGTTTCTGCCTGCGCAGCCCGAACTGGCCGCGGTGTCTTCGACTGCGGTGCGCGCGCTGGGGAAGTGGCCTTCGTCCACGCAGCCGTAGACTGCCGGACATTGACGAACCCCTCGTCGGACCGCCGCCGGACAATCATGAGACTGTCCGCGTCAAGATCAAGCGACATTGGAGTGCCAAGCCAGGCCAGCGGGGAGTGAGGTGGCCATTTCGATCGCAGAGAAGACGTGGCCGGGCCGCACGGGAGGGCGCAGCGCGGTGCGGAACAGCCAGCCACCCAGTCGACATGTACGACGAGACGGCGATCGACCTGCTGAAGGCCGGCTCAGGCGAGACAGGCCGCCAACCGCGCTCGCGAACCTGTCAGGGTGCGAACCTTGCCCTCCGGTCAAGGCGAAGCTGAACGTGGTGGCCTGGCTCAGCGACCGTGCAAACGCGGCCAGCGAGAAGATCACCAACGCTGGCGGGGCTGCCAAACAGTAGCGCCCTCGGAAGGAGTCGACTGAGGTTTCCATCATTGCCGGGCAGTCAGCCGGCGCATGCCGGTCTGTTCGTTGTGAACACATTCGAGCTGACCTCGTCCTCGTTCTCGTCCAGCGCCCAAACGAACCATGCGATGGACGCTGCCGAGGAAGGCAAGGAGCCGTCGCCGGGCCTCGGTGCCGGCCCACTGAACCGGGTTGGACCGCCGTCGAGGTTCGCACCGGTCCAGCTTCCGTCCTGGTTCTTGGTGTGCACGATGACCCGGGTGTCGGTGAAGCCCACGGTGCTGGCCGAAACATTGAGGTACCAGCCGCCGGAGCGGCAGGCTGCGGTGGCGCTGCCGGTGATGCTGCGGCCGGGCGGGTTGGGCGGTAGGAAACCTGGCTTGCTGGCCGGGGGTGGGGGAGCGGCAGTGGTTGTCCGGGCCACCGGTCGGCTGGTTGTTCCGGGCTTCGGCTGGGCGGGCGTGCGAGTGCTCTCCTGCGGCTGCGGAGTTGGGCTACCCACAGTGGAAGGCGGGTTCGATGGTGCGCCTGACACGGAAGTAGGGGCCAGAATCGGCGGATAGGCCGGGGGTGCAGCCTCAGTCTGCCCATGCCCTCCCGGCGACGTGGGATCGCGGGTCAGCCAGAGAGTGCCACTGGCCAGTGCGAGCACCGCAAGCAGTACGACGGGCAACAGATTGCGCGGCAAGGTCGATCGTGCGGCCGGCGTTTGCGAGGACTGATCCTCCGCCGCAGCCTTGGGTGTGTTTTGCGTAGACCCGATCGGGGCCGACGTCAGCTCGCTCGATGCCGGCCGTACCGGACCGGGCAACCTGGCGCCGCATTCGAGGCAATATGGGCTGCCACTGTCGTCGCTGTATCCGCATAGCTCGCACACGATGAGCACGAGGCGACGATATCCGGAGAACGGCCTTCCGTGTCTGCGCTTACCCCGGGCCCCAGCCGCCCGACGCGACACCCAGCAAGATCAGGGCCCGACAAGACAGTGGCGACAACACCAAATCCGCGGCCGTGGCGGCAGGCTATCCTGTGGTCGGTGTCGTACAGGCTTCGACTGTGCCGGCGTCATCGGCGTAGGACCGTCGCAGTCACCGATCACCTGGCCCTGGGTGTGTCGTCTGATTGGCTTGATACCGCCGATGCTGCTGCCACCTCGACCACCACGTCGGCACCGGGTTTCCGGTCGTAAGCCCTCCCGACGACCGCAAGGTGTTGTGTGGGACCCGACGCTGGGTCGCCGAGCAGGCCATCGTCCTGCCGCCCTGGTTCGGGCGCCCTCCGGTGCGATGGGAGATCCGCGACGACATCAAGCCGTTCGGAGCCCGGCGACTCGACCGCGGGTGCGTCAGTGAATGGGGAGAAGTGAGAGGGCGTCGACCGATCGACCTCTTCTGCGATGATGACTGATGAAGTTAGATGTATGGAATGAGCCGAGTCAGGACCGCCATCGCCGCAGTGATTCTCGGGATTCTGCTGCCTGCCCCACCTGCCGTCGCGGCCGAGCCGGCAGCCCCGCCGCTTGCCTGGGGCCCATGCAGTGACGTCGGCAGTCGCCTGGAGTGCGCCACCGTCCAGGTGCCACTGGACCATGCTGATTCGGGTGGGCCGAGCATCGACCTTGCCATCTCACGTCTGCGGGCGGCCGACCCGTCGCGCCGCCGTGGGGTGCTGCTGGTCAATCCGGGCGGGCCGGGCGGAAGCGGTCTCGGCTTGCCGGAGTACATCGCCCAACTGCTCGCCGGCCATCCGCAGGTGCTCCAGGAGTTCGACCTCATCGGCTTCGATCCACGCTTCGTCGGCCGATCGTCACCGGCGACCTGCGGCCTGGTCGGTGAGGACATCGCGATCCTGCGCTGGCCGGGAGCGGCGGGCTTCCCCGCCGAGGTGGCACAGGCCAGGTCGATCGCGCGACGCTGTGCCGCACACGCCGGCTGGGCCATCCCGTACGCGACGACCGCCGACTCGGCGCGGGACCTGGACCTGATCCGGGCGGCCCTCGGTGAGCGCAGGTTGTCGTACCTCGGCTACTCCTACGGCACGACCCTCGCGCGGGCGTACGTCACGCTCTTCCCGCACCGGGTCGACCGGTTCGTGCTGGACAGCAACACCGATCCGACGGTATCCGGTCGAGAGAATCTGCGGGCGTTCGGCCCCAACTTCGAACGGATGCTCTGGCTCTTCGCCTCGTCAGCTGCCAGGAACGATGCCCGGTACGGGCTGGGTAGGGATGCCCGCACGGTGCGCCAGGTGGTGGACGAACTCGTCGCGCGGGCGGAGGACGAGCCGTTGCCGGTCGGGGAGGAGATCTTCACCGCGGCCGAACTCCGGACCCTGATCTTCCGGATGCTCTACGCCGAGAACCGGTTCGACTACCTCGGTCGATTCCTCGGCATCGTCCGTGCCGGTCAGCCGCTTCCGGCCGACCTCGCGTTCATGATGAACGCGGGCCGCTGGGACACGCCACCGCCGGCCCCGGCGGACAACGCCGTGGCGGCGTACTTCCTCGTCACCTGCGCGGACGACAGGTGGCCGACCGAGGTTGCGCGGTACCGGGCCGAACACGTGGCCGACAGCCGTACCTACCCGTTCTTCGGGCCCGCCGCCGCCAACATCTCGCCATGCGCGTTCTGGCCGGAGGTCGACCGCAGTCGGATGCGGAGCTTCACCGGTAGCCGGGTTCCAGTGCTGCTGATCAACTCGGTGGGTGATCCTGCCACCCCGTACCCGGGCGCGCTGGCCACCCGGCGGATGATGCCCAACGCTCGCCTGGTCACGGTCCCGGTGAGCCACCACGCCGTGTTCGGGGAGTACCCGAACGCCTGTGTGGAGGAAGCCGCCGTCGGCTATCTGCTCTCCGGCAGGTTGCCCGTACGCGATCTGACCTGCCCGGCCTGAGACGTACCACCCGGGTGGCAGAGAAACTGGCCCCTGTGTGGCGCGGACCCCGGGGCAGATCCCCGGGGCGTCCGACCGGACAGTGACTGGTGGCGGTAACTACAGTTGGCGTATCGACGGTCAACGACGGAAAGAGGCTGGCGCCGGGCGAGGCTCCGTGGTCTTCAGGCTGGATTGGGCTGCGGTGGGGGCGCTCGGTGGCGTTGCCGCGGCCATCATCGCCTTCCTCGCCTATGCGGTTCCGCGTGACCCCTTCCCGGCCCGCCCGTTCTCCGGTTCGGAGGTCCCGTCAGCTCCGGCGACCTCACCGGCTGCACCTGCCCGTCCGGAAACAGGCGCAGCGGCACCGGACACGACATCGCCTGGATCGAGCGCGACGGCACCTCGACCAGGCGGCACGGCACCTCGAACGCCCGACCTGGGACCGCCGATGTCGCTGGAGCCACTGCTCCCCGCCGGCTGCGCGGAGGCACTCGCGGTCGTCGACCGGTACTACCGGACCGCAGGTTCGACCAGGCTGAGCCAGCAGGCCGCCGCGACGGAGGCGTACCAGGGGATGATGGGTGCGAGTCTGGAGGCGGAGGGAGCCGTCCATCCGGTGACGGTGGCGCTGTCGCAGGACTTTTCGGAAATGCGCTTCATACTGGCGGGGATGGTGTCGGGGGACTATGCGGCGGTGCAGGCCAGGACGTCCAGGGATGTGCAGACCCTTCGGGATGTCTGCAACACCAATTGACAACCGTACGGGTCACTGGCGTTGCTTGTGACATGGCGGTTCAGACCGGTGCGACGAGGCCACGCAGTAGTTGGGAAGTGGCCGGTGTCGGTTCGACTCCGAACTCCTCACGCAGGATCTCCTGGCACTGCCGGAATTGGCGTATCGCTTCACCGAGATTGCCCTCGGCGAGGTGCACCAGGATTGCGGCGCGATGAGCGGTTTCCCGCAGCGAGTCGGCACGGAGTGCGGCGAGGGCGGCTTCCAGCGCGAGGCCGTACCGCCCCTGATCGGTGAGCCGCTCGGCCAGCCGCTCCAGGGCGTGCAGGCGCAGCTGTCGCAACCGTTCACGATCGACGACCAGCCAGTCCTCGGGCCAGTCGGGGACCAGGTCGCCCTGAAACCGGGCGCTGAGCCACCAGAGCGGAAGATCCCCCATCTGCTCGTCGAGGAGGCGGCGGGCCGTCGCTGTCATTTCCCGGACATCTATTCCGACCGTTCCGGCGAGTTCGACGGTGTTGGCCGTCGCGGCGACGATGCCGCGGTGCAACTGCTGGATCCGCCAGATGCTGGTACGCAGGCTGGCCATGGCCCGGTCCTCGGCAACCTCGGGCCAGAGTGTGCCGGCAATGCGGCTGCGGCTCATTGGGCCCCGGATACCGAGCAACCCAAGGAGTTTCTGGGCGCTTACCGGCACGTCGACCGGTTGTCTTTCGATGAGCAGGGAAAACCCACCCAGCAAGGTGAGGCTGATGTCTTGTGGTGCCCCCATGCGTTCAGCGTGGGGTTCGTGGATCTTTTGGTCAATGTCTGAATCCCGACCCGGAGATCAGGCCGACAGCCTGCGGCGATGGGCGTCCCGCCGGCCGGTGTGACGTACCGGTGACGGATGGCGGCGGACGCTATTCCAAGAACATCAATGTAATTGTGGTCGCCATTCTTCTGTTCGGCTCTGCACTGTTGGCGGCAGTCGTACGCCTTGTCAGGCATCACCGCCATCAAGGTGTTCTGGGATGGGATGCCGCCAATGATGGGTCCATCGTTCGGGTCCGGATCACGACCACGAACCGGCCCGCCCGAATCGTCGGGGCCGTCGCCCACACCACCGAACCCGCCACGGTGCCGCCTTCGCGAAGCAGTGCTGAGCACGGTGACGCAGCGCTGACGACGGGGTGATGGCGGGCTGTCACCGTGTTGCGCCGAAGGGAGGTCGCGACAGTGGACTTTGTCGACAGCGTATTGGTGCGCCTGGCTGACCCGGCCGCACGCACAGCGCTCTTCACCGAAGCCTCGCTCGGCCATCTCGTGGAGGCGGCCTTCGACACCGAGGCAATGCCGGTGTCGACGCCGTACTCGCCCGTCTTCGACGAACTGCGGCTCGGGTTCGCGGAGCCGCCCTCCGCTGTCGTGGAAGGGGAGTTGCTCGGCGCGGGTGGCCTGGAGCGCACCGAACTTCGCCTACGCCTGCACGGTCTGGGCCACACCGCAGCCCTGCGTGCCGAGGCGATCTGGCGCGGCGCGCTGGTGGTACGCACCGCCCCGATGGTCGATCGGATCGAGATGGTCGAGGTCGCGCTGCCGTCGCTCGACGTCGACCAGCAGATCGTCGCCGAGCTTGGTTCGCTTCCGACCGACCCGCAGGTGCTGGAGGCGGAGCGGCGATCCCGGGTACTGGCTCGGATGCGATCCGGTCTGGACCAGCCGGCCGGATTCACCGAGAACCACCTTGACCGGGTACTTGCCGGGGTGGGGGCGCGCAGTGTCTCTGATCTGACGGTACGGCTGCGCGGACAGGCGCAGGCGGGAACGGTCCAGGTCCGGTTCACCGAACCGGGCGATGTGCAGCCGAGCGCCAGGCCGCTGCCCTTCGCCGCCGCGATCCTCGTACGCGATCAGGGTTTCTCGCTCGCGGGGCTGCTGGCCGAGAGCAGGCTGATCCGTGCCCGTGCCCAGGATCTCGGACTGGAGCTGCCCGCCGAGGCGGCAGTACGTCGCCGGGCCCGGGTGGTCGTCGTGTGGATGGTGCCGGAAGCCGTCTTCGACGACGACGCCTGGCCGGGCGGGACGGCCGGGACGGCGGAACAGCAACGGGCACAGCGGTTCGCACGAGCCGGGGAGTGGCTTGGCAGGGAAGGCATCGGACTCGTCGCGGTGCCGTCTATCTAAGGAGGATCAGTGGCTATCGCAGCTGCTTACCCGTACGTGGAAGTCAAGATCGTGCCACCTCCTGCGCCGCTGGCGCAGCGCTCACCCGGCGTCATCGCGGTCGTGGGCAAGGCACCGTCCGGAGCGGATGGGGGTGCTGCTCCGCCCAATACGCCGGTGCGGATCGAGACCCTTGACGACGCCGTGACGAACTTCGCCCGGCTCAACGCCGGCAACGTCCTGCGCAATGCGCTCTACAACTCCCTCGAGCTGGCCTTCCTCCAGGATCCTCGCCCGTCCAAGGTGTACGGCGTCAAGGTCAGCGGTGACGACTACGCGGTAGCGCTCGCCGGTCTCGAAGCGGCCGACGACGTGACCATGGTGTCGCTGGCCAACGAGGTTGCCGTCGGTACCCCGGCCGGCAGCGGTGCGGCAACCAACCTGCATGCGCTCAAGGCACACGTCGAGTCGATGTCGGCGGCGGGGCAGCGGCGCCTCGGGTTCGCCATGGTCGACCCGGCTGAGGCGAAGAGTGCCACCTACGTCGCCGACATCGTCGCCGACGTCACCTCGCTCAAGAGCAGCACCAGCCGGATGGTGATGATCGCCGCTCGGGGTGCCACCGTCGACGCGGCCACCGCCGCGATGGCCGCCGTCGCCGGCCTGCCGGTGCACCACAGCATCGTGCTGAAGAAGATCCGGGGCATCACCATCCCGGTTGCCCAGCAGTACAGCCCCAGTGAGATCAAGGGCCTCTCGGAGGCGAACCTGACCCCGGTCATCGATCCGGCCCTGATCACCGGGGAGAGCCTGCACTTCGCCGATGGCCGCCTCTTCACCAGTGATGCCAGCATGCTGCACGTCGACCTGGTTCGCACCCTGGACCAGATCGAGTTCAACCTGCGCGCCGGTCTGATCGGTCTGATCGGCGACTCGCGGATCACCAAGGCCGGTATGACCCAGCTGAAGGTCCAGGTCGACAGCATCCTCGGTCCGTTGCAGCGGCAGGCGGTGATCGACGACTACAAGGTCGAAATCCCGGTGCTCGACATCCTGAGGATTCCGGAGGCGGCCCGGACCACGATCGACACCGCGATCCTGACCACCGCGCGGGAGAACCGGACCGTCGACCTGGTCGTCACCATCACCTACGGCCCCGCCGTCAGCCGCCTGCTGGTCACGCTCGTCGCCAAGTTCTGAGAAGGATTCTGAGATGCCTGAATGGAACACCAAGCTCGCGGTGACCTACACCAAGGGCTCCGAGACCTTCACCATTTCGCCGATCGACTCGTTCAGCCCGTCGTTCGCCATGAACGTCGAGCCGTTGCACTCGGTCGAGGCCAGCCACATCGGAGCGATCTACTCGCCACCGACCATCAACTTCTCGATGACGGTCAAGGCGATCGGCCCGATCGTCGGACAGCTCACCAAGCTGGCCATCGACGGCGAGCTGTTCAACATCTCGCTGCTCGAGCTGGTCGGCGACGACTGGACCTTCTCGTCGTTCGTACTCGAGGACTGCCTCATCACGAGCGCGTCACCGACCACGGCGACGGTGTCCGGGGCACCGGCGGCGACCTTCAGCGGATTCAGTCTGACCGCCAAGGTCGACCCCAAGGTCGGCGACCTGAGTTCGCTGCCCTGATGACCGAGGGAACGGGAGCATGGCGAGCCAGCAAGGTGCTCAGCACCGGGCTCGCCGTAGTTCACGAGGGTGAGTGGGTGGTTGCCGGGCCCGGTAGCGCGGCAGAGGCCGAGGCGTACGTCGAGCAGGAGAGCGCGACCATCCACTACCACTTTCCGGTCGAGATCGAGGTGGTCTCGACGGGCCAGGCCGTCGACCCGGACATGTTGGTCGAGTTGGCCCTGAGCCGCCTTGCCGAGAACCTGGAGGATGTGGCCTGACCATGGCAGTCGTCGTGGAGATCCCGTGCCGCCTGCGGGTGGATCGCGAGTCGTTGGCGCAGTCCGCCGACGAGGTCGTGGCCGCCTTCAGCTCGGCGCTGGGACGCGCCATGGCAACCGCCGAGGCTGAGCTGCTGATTCCGCGTGGGGCCACCCCTCTCGCGCACCAGCCGGTGTTCCGGTGGCTCGGCGTCCTTCAGGGGGTGCCGACGGAGCACCGACGCGCATTGGAAGACCGGCTACGCGCCGCTGTCAGCAGGGCCGCCGCCGCATCGAAGGTACGGGCCGACGCCGCCGTGGCCGTCGACACCGTGGCCCCGCTGACCGACGCGCCGGCGGAACTCGTCGACCGGTCCAAGTTACGGCCGCTGATGGGGACGTACGGCGTGCCCTCCTACGACGGTGGTGGCCGAACCCGGGACGTGCCGGTACGTGCATCACGTCCGCCGGCTCCGCCTTCGGTCGGTTACGAGTGGCGGCTGCTCACCGGCTCGCTCACCGCGGCCGAGAAGCTGGAGATCGTACGGGTGGCCCAGCTCCGGTTCGGACCGTTGGACCGGAGCACGCCCCGCGGCCTGATCTTTCGGGAGCGGGTCGGTGGGGCCAACCAGTTCACGGTGGCGATCTTCGAGGCCACCCCGATCTTCTTCAGCTTTTCCGCCTTCGGCACGCTGGAGTACCAGCGCAGCGCCTCGGACTTCACCACGGCACCGACCGAGCCACCACCCGGCCCGGCGACGGCCGAGTTCCGGGCCGTCACCGACCGCGCGGGCCTGATCGCCGTTGTCGCGGAGTTCATGGACCCGCCGATCCGGCGGCAGATCCAGGCAGCCGAGCCCCGCCGCGAAGGCACCCGGGTCTCGGAGCACGACCTGCAACTGGACCGGGCCGTGGCCGCCCACGTGGAGCGCCTCACCGACCGGCAGCTCGCGAGCCTGCGGGGCCAGAGCCCGGCGGGTGTGGTGATCGTCCAGCGCGGTTCCGCCTTCGTCATGCTCATCGTCACCGCCGCCCAGGCCGGCAGCCTGCGTTGGTCCGGCATCGCCCGGCTACTTCCGGTGACCAACGAGGTGACCCGGGCCGGCGACGACGGCGGTCGGGGCGGCGACGGCGGGGGCGCGCGTGGGTCCGGCGCCGGCGCCGGTGGTGATGGCGGCGAGGCAGGTTCGGGTGACCGGGGCGGGAGTGGGGGCAGTGGCGGCGGTGGTGAGGGCCGCGGGAGCGGCACCGGCACCGGCAGTGGTGGCGGAGCGCCGCAGCGGGGAGGCTTCGTATTCGATCCGACCAACACCTTGCCCACCAGTGACGATCCGAACGCCAGCCGCTTCCCGGTGATCCATCGGACCGGGGCCGGCCTGCAGTGCCAGTCGATGAACGGCGAGCCGGAGGTCGCCGAGTTGGGGCAGGCCGCGGCGGAGATCCGTCGCCGCATCGACGATCTCGCGTTCCGGCTACAGATCGCCCCCTGCAACTTCGCCGCGAACTTCTGCATCCTGGCCGCCCGCGCGCTGCGGCAGCGTGCCGCTGACATCAGCACCTACATCACCACGACCGAACGGGCCGGGTTCACCCAGCCGGTGCCCGAGGCGACCGGCCCGTTGGGGCCACTCACCTTCCAACCGGTGGCATCACCGGCGATCCAGTTCCTACGGCACCTTGCCGGGGTCGTGCCGAGGCTGCATGCACTGGCGATGCTGACCCTGCGTACCTACGAGTCGCCGGAGCACTGGCCCAAGGTGAAGGGGGGCTGGATCGACTCGCCGGCCTCCTGGAACCTGCATTTCCTGCACGAGTTCACCCCGGCGATGAACGATGCGGTCGGCGAGATCTTCGTCTCCGGGTGCCAGGCGATGCTGCTACAGCTGTTGCTGGCCTCGAAGCAGGGGATCGAGGCACGCATCACCAACTTCAACCGGTACGCACCGATCTTCGAGCGCCTGATGGTGTCGCAGCTCAGTGACTACGCCGAGTTGCAGGGGCTACGCGACAGGCTGCGGTGGCACGAGCGGGCCACGTGGGTGCACGGCGCGACCACCACGGTGGGCGGGGACGCTGCCGCGACCGTCGCCGTGGCGAATCCGGCGACCGCCTGGTTCGCCGCCGCCCGGTCGCTCTCCGCGGCGTTCCTCGCCGACGAGCGTACGGTGAGCGCGGGCACGGTCGGTGAGATCGTCACCGCCGACGGCGTTACGAAGATCCGCGACTCGCGCGGGATGCTCTGGTCCGAAGCCGACATCGAACAGGCCCTGGTACTTCAGCGGGCCGAGTCGGAGGGCATCGATCCGCTGGTCAAGCAGATCGCCGACATTCCCGACGTGCTCTCGCGGTTCCGCCGGGACCGCAACGCGATCCGCAACGAACTCTGGCGGGTCCTTCAGGAGATGAGGTCGAACAACACCGAGATGCTCGGCAAGGCACGAGCATCGGCCCGGTTCGCCTTCAAGGCCAGTCAGATCAGTGAGCACATTCCGACGGCGACCATCCCGGGCACCTCCTATCCGTTGCAGGGAATCCACCTGCAGGTGCATGAGCAGCTAGGGGAGTTCTTCGGCGGAAACGTCTGCTACGGACTCGGCATCGATCGGCTCTTCAGCGCCGAGTTGGGACGGGAGGCACTGACCTCGGTAGGGCTGACGATCGGGATCGTCGCCCTGTCGGTGCTCTGTCCACCGGCGGGGTTCCTCGTCGGGGTCGCCGTCGCCGGGGTCGAGGTGGCGCATGCGCACGAGCGGGAGCGGCTCTTCGAATCCATGCTCGACCCCGAGCTGGTCCTCACCCGGGCCGAGGTGGAGGTGGGGCTCTTCGCGGCGTACCTGGGTCTGGCGCTCTCGCTCCTTCCCGAGGCGGGGACGGCGGTGGGAGCGGCTGTCCGGGGCGGGCGGACCGCGGTACGTACCGGCCTGCAGGCGGGGTTGCGGGCCGGGCTACGGGCCGGTGGTCGATCGGCCCGCCGATACGTGGTGCGTCGGGTCACCCGGCAGGTTTTGGAGGCAGCGCAGCGGGATCTGCTGACCGAGTTCGTCACCCAGGTCACCACGGCGTTGGTGATGGAGAAGGTGGTGCAGAAGGTGCTCGAACCGCTGTTGGCGCACATCGAGCGGGAAGCGATGATCCGTGGTTCCGTCGGCGGGCCGGACGGCGCCCGGTTCGTTCTTGCCGCGTTGCGGCGTGACGACGCGGACACGTCAGGGGGTGTGCGGTGACCCCTCGGCCCAGGATCGGTACGCGCGGCAGATTCGGTGTCCGGTCACGGCTGGACGCCAGCGCCATCCGCGCCGCAGCCGAGGCGAACCCCAGGCTACGCAGGTTCATGCGGGCGATCAGCGACCAGAGCGAGGCGGGGGACCGGCGGGCAGGAGCGCTGATGGAGCACCTGCTCACCCGGGTCCTCAACGACGTCGGAGAGATGCACATGACGAATGTGGTCTCCCGACTGGAGCGGATCCAGGTGCTGCGGGACAACATCGCGGCGATCCTCGACAACGTGTTGGAAGGCGGCGAACTGCCGCCCACGGTGCGGGTGGAGACCCTGGGCGAGTACTTCGACCAGCTCAGTACGGAGATGCGGGAGCTGAGCCGCCCACGGGAGGCGCTGCTCGGCGACGAACCGTTCCGGCTGCACGACGAGTCCTTCGCCTATGCCGACGACGTACTGCGCGAATTCGAGGGTGAGCCGGCGGCGCGGGCTGCGGGTGGGCAGCACGTACCGACCACCGATGCGATGATCGCCCGCCTCGACGAACTGCCACCCCAACAACGGACCGCGGTCCGGCGGGCGGCGGAGCTGGACCCGCGGCGGCTGTGGCGGGTGTTCGAGGCGGAGACCGAGGGGGGCCAGGCCCGTCGACTCGCCGAACTGGAAACGAGTCTCGGCGGTCGGATGAGTGCGGCGGAACTCGAACAGCTGCGGGCCGCGGTCACCGACGTGCGTAGGGCCGGATCGCGGGCGGCACTGGTCAGCCCCGCCCGGCTGGCCCCGGCGCTGGCGAACATCCACGACCCGCACCTACGGTCGGTGGTGTTGCATGGCGACTCGTGGATCGTCCAGCAGTTGGCGATGCACAACCTCGCCACGCTGGAGACGATGTGGCGCAACTTCCGTGAGCGTGGCGGAGCGGCCGACGGCAGGGGATTCCGCAACTACCTACGGCACCAGATGGTCACCTTCGGCCGGGCCACACCGGCGGAGTTCACCGCCGCCTTCAGCCTGAGCAGCATCGAGATGTTCCTCAAGAGCCCGGACGACGCACCGATGATCCGTGGTACGGACATGGTGGGGATCGCCCACGACGGCTGGGTGTGGCTGGTCGACGACAAGTCGCACCGGGCGACCAGCGTTTCCGACGTCAGCGCGCTCACCACCAATCTCGTCACCAACCTGCGGGATGACGCGGCCGCGTTCCGGGACGCGATCAACCGCCTCCGTCGGGCCGATCCCGAGTTCGTCGCCGACCCGCGCGTGGTCGACGCGATCATGAGCATGCGTGCCTGCGCCGACGACATCGACCGGATCAACGGCACGGTCGCCGCCGCGGACCGGCCCGCCCGTATCCGTGCCGCCCTGCAGCAGCACCGACTCAAGCTGCGGGTCACCAGTGCGATGGGCGAGGTGGTCGAAATCTCCGACGCGCTACGTGACCTGGGACTGCGACCCCAGTCGACAGGGCCGGTCATTCCGTTGCCAAACCCGGGGAGCAGATGAGGGATGGGTATCACCAAGAGCTTCATGCAGTACGCCAACGTCCCGTCAGCGGTGATCAGCGACGGTGTCCTGCCGATCCCACTGTGGTCGGTGACGCAGATGAGCCTCTCGCAGACGTACCATCTGCCGCCGATCGGCTCCACCGCGCACAAGGCGATCGTCGCCACCCACGACGACACCATCAACCTCACCGGAGTGCTGGTCGGTGCGGAACGCTACGCCTGGAAGTTCGCGCTGGAGACGATGGCCGAGGCCAGCAAGCGCGGAACCGCCCTGGCCGCGTACTCCGGTGGGAAGCTCGGCGGCCTGATCCTCATCACCTCGATGACGATCCGCACCGACATGCAGGTGCAGTCGCTGTCCTTCACCGCTTCGGCGACCAAACGTGACGTGCTCGACGTGACGATCTCCATGGCCCACCTGCCCAGGCCGAGCCTGCTCGGCAAGCTGCTCGACGTGGCGAGTGTCGGGGTGGGAGCGCTCGCTGACTTCGGAGGTTCGTGATGCCACCCTTTCCCATCGATCGTTACCTCATCCCGCCCGGACCGCCGTCACCCGAGGGCTTCACGTCGGTACGGCAGGCCCTGACGAACGGCGTACCGCAGCGTGTGGAGTTCGAGGGGCTGACCAACGCCGTCCTGGTGCTGCCGACCGGGCTGGCCCGGCAGTGGCTCGAGGCCGACCCGCTGGCCGTGGTCTCCACCTCCGAGGACGATGCGGTGCCACGGCAGCCGGGAGCGGGCCGGCCGCCGTCGCTGGCCCAGCGGGCGCCGCTGCGGCTCATCGTGCGCCGGGGGACGACGGTTCTGGCGTCGATGCCTCTCGCGACCGGGTTGCGCCGGGTCTGCGGCCCGGTGGAGATAGTGGTGCACGGTTGGCGCCTCTGCGCCGGGACGGTACGCGGACCCGGCGACTACGGGGACTACGTCGAGCTGGCGTGGCGTCACGTGAACCGGGCGACCGACGTGTTCGGCCCACCGCCGGTGCACCGGTTCGTGCTACGGCGTAAACCGCCGGCGCTGCGCATCGAGTCGGACCTCGGGCGGCTGCGCATCGAGTACTGGGGCCTGGCCGACAAACGATACCGGCGGAGGTGGGCGCGGTGACTTCGTTCCAGCTGGATCAGATCAAGAAGGGGACGCTCGGCAACGACGCGGGCTGGCTGCTGACCTTCCATCGAGGGATCACGTCGGATCCCACCGGACTTCCCCAGTTGAGCAGCTCCGAGTACTACGCCTCGATTGACGCGACGCTGCCGGAGGGACTGGCAGCGGGGTCATACAAGATCACAGTGGAACAGCTCACCGATGCCCACTACGCGATGCTGCGTACCAGGGCATCGGACGATCCGCTGTTCTGCAAGCTCTACCTCTTCTGGCGCGATGCCAACACCTCCGCCCGCGCCTACTTCACCAACATGCTGGGCGTCAATGCCCGGCCGTCCCCGGTGGAAATGCACCAGTCACTCGTCGCGGTGCTACGGGTCAAGAAGATCAGGCGCACCACCGGGCAACGGGGCTACGACACCGAGCTGACCTGTGTCGAGGAAGTGTATGCGCGACTGTCGCAGCGAATCCGTACCCCGATCGAGGGGAACAACTTCACCGAGGCGCTACGCACCATCCGGCAACGCACCGAAGTGGAGTTCGCGCACTGGGAGGCGAACCCGGACGGAACCATGACCCACGCCCGTGGGGAGGCCGGAGGCGACGAACGGGTGGTCCTGGGGGCGGGGCTGACCTACGCGGCCGGAGTGGAGCGCATCGCCAACGCGATCGAGCAGGGGCGCAACCTCTACGGGCGCAAGATGGTGCTGATCCGGGACGGCACCGTGCACATCGGCAAGCGCCCCATTCCGTACCCCGAGGGTGACCCCAAGGAACTGACGCTGGCCTCCGGACTGCTGGAGAGCGTCGAGGGGGGTGAGGAGTCCACCGACCCCTACGCGGACACCGAGTCCGGGGCGACCCGGCCGCCCCGACGGACGATCTGGAACCTGACCCTGAAGGGGCGGCCCGACCTCAAACCCGGTGACGTGGTGAAGTTCGAGCCACCCGCCGACGACGAGTCGAAGACCCTGCCGAAGGTCGGTGAAGCGCTGCTGGGCTCGTTCGCCGCTCCGTTCCTGCCCTCGATGGGCGGACTGACCGGAAACGCCAAGCTGCTCTACGTCCGGTCGGTGCGGCACCTCCAGTCGCGTTCCGCCGGCTTCGCGACCCAGGTGCAGGGGGTCGTCATCACCAGCGCCGCGACCGCCTGGGACACCTGGGCCGACGCCACCCCGGCCGGCACCTCGCCGGCCAGCAGCTCCTCCTCGTCCGGGGTTGCGGCGGCTGAGGCGGTGCGGCGCGTGGCACGCGCGTCCCGTCTGGAGGCGCGCTCGCTGGAGATCGGTGAGGTCCGGGCCGTGGCCACCAACGCCAGCGGCGCGGTCGAACCCCCGGCGCAGACCGCCACCGTCTGGGAGGGCCTGGTCCGGCCGGATGGCCGGCCCAACGGGGTACGGCGGCTGCCGGTGCGCCGCGAGGAGCCGGCACCGCTCAACGGGGTGAGCTACCTGACCCCGTTCGCCTGGGGTGGATGCGGCCTGGTGCTGCCCCGCTATCCCGGCACCCGGGTGGCGCTGGCCTACCGCAACGGGGCGGCGGACGATCCGGTCGACGTCGGCGCCGTGTGGCCCTCGGGGCATGCCCCGCGCTCCGAGCCGGGCGACTGGTGGCTCTCGCTGCCGGTCGGGGTTGGTAAGCGCTCGTCGCTACAGCCCAGCGAGACGGTCGACGACCACACCGGTGACGTGGTCCACGACCTTACGGACGGTGACGGTCATCGGGTGATCGAGGTCGGTGAGCTCACCATACGGGTGGGCCAGTTGCATGGCCGGGACCAGCGACCGGCCCGCGCCTCCGGCCAGGAATCACCCGAAGGCAGCGTGACCATCGAGCACACCGGTGGCGCGAAGATCGTTCTTGATCAGAACGGCAACATCCTGATCAAAGGCAAGAGCATCAACCTCGACGCCGGTACCGGTGACATCACGATGAAGGCGAAGAAGGTCGACGTCCAGGTCACCGACTTCATGGAGGTGAAGTGATGGCCTCTGTGCTGACCACGGCGAGTCGGGTCGCCTGTCCCCACGGGGGTGCCGTATCCACCTCGGGTCAGTCCAGGCTCCGGGTGCTCGACGCCCCGGTACTACGGCAGGACGGAGTCGCCGGCAGGTCACTGGACAGCAACTGCGCCGTCGTGACCGACCCGAACACCAGCACGCTGAAGTGCGCCACGGTCGCGGCGGTCACCGCGGGGCAGGCCACCAAGTTGAAGGTCGGCGGAGCTGCGGTGCTGCTCGACTCGCTCGCCGGCACCACCAACGGAACCCCACCACCGACCGGCGCGACGCTCTCGGCGACGGCGGGTCAAGCCAAACTCAGGGCGGTGTGAGATGGAGCAGAGCGAATCGGACCGGTTGGCCAGACGGGACCGCCAACTCGGCTACGGCCTCGCCTTTCCGTTGACCATGCCGGGACTCGACCTCGCCCGGGACATCGAGTTCGTCGAGACCGAGCACGGCCGGGACCTGGACCTGGTGCACGGGCTGGACAACCTCGGCCAGGCCCTCTCGGTCGCCCTCACCACACTGCGCGGCTCGAACGTCTTCAACACCGAATTCGGCTTCGACGGGCTCAACGCGCTGGCCGAACCGATCGAGCCGGTGCTGGCCCGGGAGCGGGTACGGATCGGGGTCATCAAGGTTCTCGACGCCGATCCGCGCGTACACCGCATCCTCGACGTCAACCTCAACGACGGGCGCCTGGATCCGCGCGGCCCGGACGACGACGCGCACCGCGCCGCGCTGCGGGCCAGCCGTGCCCTCAGCGTCCATGTTCAGTTCCAGACCGTCGCTGGCGACCAGATGGCGGTCCGTCTGGGGGAGCTTCCCATCGATGTCTGACATCCTCGCGATCGACGCTGCTGCGCTGCGCTCCACCGGCTCGACGGGCTTCGGCATCGTCGAGACCGGTTTCGTGCCGAAGTCCTTTGCCCGGTTGCTGGCGGAGAAATTGAGCACCGCCCGGGTCGTCTTCGGTGACGACATCGACCTGACCAGCGGTTCCGTGCTGCGCAAGGTCCTCGAACTGACCGCATTGGAGGATGCCCGGCTGTGGGCGGCGGTCGGAGCGGTCTACGACAACGGCTATGTCGTCTCCGCCTCCGGGGACGCACTCGACCGGCTCGGCGAGGACCTCGGCGTCGACCGGCCCTATCTGACCGCCCACGGAACGATCAGGCTCAAGCTCAGGGCGGCGCTGCCGACCGGCTACCCCCAACTGGTGCTCCCACGCGGGGCGCGACTGTCCACCGCCGGCGGCCATCACGTCGCCCTGGACGAGACCGTCGTGCTCACCGAGGCCGTGCCGGTGCGGGATCCCGCCGTGGTCGCGTTCTTCCCCGGACCGTCGCACAACCTCGACCCCAGCCAGCCCAACCAGAAGATCGACCGGTGGAACCGGGCCGACGCCGCGCTCGACGGACTGGACGCCGCCGAACAGGCCGCAGGTGAGGAACTGATCGAGATCGTGCACACCGCGGCGCTCACCGGCGGCGAGCTACAGGTCGCCGACGACCGTTACCGGCAGCTGCTGCTGGCGGTGCCCCGGTCGATCTGGACCGCCGAGGCGATCGGAATGGCGGTTGGCACCGTCCCCGGGGTACGGCAGGTGCAGGTCTTCGATGGCCGGGGCGGGCTGGACATCAACCAGTCCATCTTCGGGAACTTCAACTTCATCGAACGGGTCTTCGCCAGCGAGCGGGACCTGGGCAACCCGTACTACTTCACGGTTCTGGTCGCGCCGACCGCCGCCGCGATCTGGGATGGTCCGGACGGGCTCCAGGCCGCGATCGAGACCGTCATCGAGGACCTGCGACCGATCGGCATCTTTGCCTCGGTGGAGAAGGCCGAGGAGATCGGTATCGGGGTCGAGGCGGAACTGGTCGTACGCGGGCTGCCACTGCCGACCGGATCGAAGGAGACGATCAACGCCTCGACCGCTGCCGCCGAGCTGCGTTCGCGGCTGCACGGGCGGTTGCGGCGCTACGTCGACGAACTGCCCTTCGGGGAACCCGTACGGGTCGCCGAGGTGGTCTGGACGTTGATGAACGAGCCGGGCGTGGCTGACGTACGCAATCTGCGGCTGGTGCGCTTCCCGGCCGATGCCGCGTCGATCACCACCGCCACCGCCCCCACGGGCAACGGAGTTCAGCGGCTGCCGGTCGGCGAGAACGCCGTCCTGGCGGCGAACCAGATCCCGGGGTACGTGGACCGGGACGACCCGCGTCCATTCGTAATCATCTGAAGGGGACGTGATGGTGCGAGTCCTGTTCGACGGTCCCGAGGCGGCGGTCGAGCGCAACCTGTTCGAGCAGCTCGAAGGGCCCTACGCGGGAACCGTCCGGCGTACGGCTGTGCCGGCGGCCAGCGACGGCACGGTCACCGTGGACTGGACCACCCGGCATCCGCTCCTCGTCGCGGTGCTACGCGAGGACCTGGCCGAGGAGACGCTGGGCGTCACGGTGACCCTCGACCCGGGAACGGAGGTCGAGGTCGAGTTCGCGCCCTGGAGCGAGGCGGGCGCCTCGGTGCCGGTGTACGCCTTCCCGTTCCGCGACGCGCCGCCCTTCACCGCGTCGATCGACGCCGACCTGGTCGACCGGGTGGAGTTCGCGGTGATCGAGGGCAACCTGGGGCGGCTGCTCTACCTCGCCGCACATGAGAAGGTGCGCCTGCGGCGGGCCCTGCGGGAGGTGCACGCCTACCGTACCCTCGCCCACGCCCGCCGCGACGCCCTGGACCGGGCGGGCGCGGACGTCGGGGTGGCCCGTTTCGACGACGAGATGGTCTACGAGGCGGGCTCGGGCAACGTCTACGCCCGGCGGCGAGCCGGCGGAGCGGTGGAGTCCGACGCGGACTACGCCCGACGCCTACGGATGTACCGGCGTTTCCTGCTGCCGACGCCCGGGGCGATCACCGACCTGCTCGAGCACCTCTTCGATGACCTGCCCGACGGGGTACGCCCGACGGTGCAGGAAGCCGACGACCGGTTCGCGGTCGCGGTGCACCTGACGGCGGTCGGTGCGGTGAGCCATCGGGACAACTTCCTGGCATCGCTGCGTCGGGACCGGCTGATCCTGCCGGCGGCCGGTGCCGCGAACGACAGCGTGCACCATGGCCGGCGACTGCCGCAGCGGCGCATCCAGGCCATCGACGACCTGCGGGGGCGGCTGCGTCAGTCCTTCTCCTTCGCCGCCGGCCACGGGATCGCCCCACCACTCGCCCAGGCGCTCGATCGGGCCGGCCGGGTCTGCCGGGCGCTGGGCTTCCTCACCGCCTGGAATGTCCAGCGGGCCCAGGACGCCAGTGCCGGCAGCCGGTATCAGCTCGGGCTCGGCATCGACCTTGCCATGCCGACCACGGCACAGGCCACCGACGTGCGGAGCCGGATCCTGGACGACAACCGCACCCCGAGCAACGACGCCACCGCCGAAGCGCTGATCGCCGCCATCCGCACGCGGGGCACCCCGGTCGATCCGGAACTCACCTGGCTCTGGCGGGGATGTGGGCTGCAGACCACGCACCGGGTCAACTCCGGCACGCTCTACCTCTCGCACCTACCGACCGGCGGCCTGGTGATCAGCGGCCCGGCCAACGCGAACCCCGGGACACAACAGCAGTTGCAGGCCAACTTCCATGCCCCCGGCGATCCCGGCACCAACGCGATCCTGCTGGCTGGCCTGACCGCAGCGGCATCGGACTGGGCGGACGAGGGTGAGCCGCCGTGGACGTCGCTGTCGGACCCCGTCGCCCGTACCCGCTGGGACACCGTCCCGGTTCGCCCCACGAGTCAACCGATCCACCAGGCGCTCGGGGCAGCCGGTCTGCCGTCCGTCGTGGATCCCGCGCCGGTCGTCGCCTCCCTCAAGAGGCTTCCCGACGAACTGGTCGAGACGATCGAGTTGGACGCGGGCCTCTCCGCCGGCCTCGTCGCCGGCCAGCCCGCAGCAGCGGAACAGCTGGGGAAGCTCGTCGGCATGCTGCGGGCCCACCGGGTCGCAGCGGCGCTGCCGCTCGTCGACGGCGGTAACCGGGTGCTACTGGTCGTCAGCGTGATCGGCCTGCCGCTGGCCGGACTCAACCTCGCCGACCGCAGGGCGACCGGATTCCGCTGGTATCTGGTGCCGCTCGGTGGTGCGGCCGGGGAGATCAAAGCGGTCGGCAGCCGTACCACGCTCGTCCCACGCAGTCAGGGGCTGCTGGCCGTGGTGGCCCTCTCCTATGTGCGCACCGGCCTGACCGACCCGTACGAGTTCCGGGTCGAACTGCCCGACGAGGCGGTGCTCACCCTCGACCAGTACGAGCGGCTGATGAACGCGCTCACCCGGGTCTACCCGATCGGTGTCGAGGTGAACACGTACGGGATCCGGCGCAACCACGTCGACCTCGATGGCGACGGTACCGCCGAGCCGTTGCGCCCGGCGGTCTCCCGGACCTACCGCACCTATCAACGTCGTCAGCGGCATGGCGTCCACGACCCCAGTCCCGAGGAGCAGAGCAATGGCTAACCAGATCAACTTTGACGGGCTCACCGTTGACCAGCTCTATGAGACCTTCACCGAGAAGGAGATCCACCCGTCCGATGCGGCCGTGCTGGTGTCGTCGTGGATCTACGAGAACATCGGCCGGACCAGGCGGGTCTTCAACTTCGTGGAGAGCTTCCCGTCGGTGGAGCCGGGCTGCCAGCCGGCGCCGTTCAACCGTACCTTCCACCATGCCGACTGGGTCGACGGCGAGGACGTGGTGCAGGCCGGGCAGACCACCGGCGAGTTGGGGTTCAACGAGCGCTTCCATCGCATCGAGGCGGACATCGACGAGTTGGCTGCCCGGATCGCCAAGTCGTTCACCTGCATGGCGGCGATGCGGCTGAGCCTGCGCCGGCTGCTCGACGAGATCCGCGCAGAGATCAACAGGCTGCACGAAACCACGTACGACACCCGCGTCAGCGCTCCTGTGAACTTCGACCGGATCCCCAACTACATGGGCGTGCTCGATTTCGGCCAGTACATGGGGACCACCCGGTTCCTCGACAAGAACGTCAGCGTCTGGCAGACGAAGAACGGCACGCTGGTGCTGCCCGCCGTCGAGACGATGGGGGTGGATGTCGTGATCGGACCGAAGCTGAAGAACGCCGCCTACTTCCACCGGTTCGTCATCGAGACCCCGGAGGTGCGGGAGCGGTTCAAGGAGCAGGTGCCACTCGAGGAACTCCTCGAACTGTTCGGCGACGTGCAGGTCGCCGACGGTCGAACCGTACGCGATGTGCTCAAGGTGCTGCCGGCCAAGTCCAGCTACGCCAACCTCGCCACGATGATCAGCGAGGTGGGTGAGCGGGAGGCTGCGATCGTACGGACCACGATGGGTGCCCACTCGGCGATCTCGGCAGCGCTGGGGATCGAGGGTGAGCTGGAGACGGTGACCGATGCCGACGTGGCGAAGCTGAACGCGGTGCCGAGCAGGGCCCGTACCGCGCTGACCAAGGCCGGCATCAACACCGTCGGCGAGTTGGCCAAGGCCGAGCCTGACACCATCATGCGCATCCTCGACGAGCAGGGGGTACGGGCGGAGATCGGCGATGCCGCCGAGTGGACCGCATTCGCCAACACCCTGACGAATCTTCGGTAACGGGTTGCGGGCCGGCTCGGCTGCCCGCCCGTCGGGCACGTCCACGACGTGCCCGACGGGTCAGGGGACGGCGGTCAGCGCCTGCCGGTGAGGGTGAAGGCATCGAGGATGGTCTGCTCGATGGTGTTGCCGGCGGCGTCCGCCGCGCTGGCCCTGATGCTGACCGTGCCCGTGGTCTCCGCCAGGCGCGGGACCTGGTAGCTCGCGGTGTAGTTTCCGCCACCCTTGGCGGTCGCCGAGAGCTGTTTCCAGGTGACCCCGCCATCCGTGCTGATCGACAACGCGACGCTCCGGACTGCTGGCGCGTTGGGCGCGTTGTGGTACGCGGCGACCTTGATCTGGTGTCGGCCGGGAGCGGTGACCGCGCCGGCGAGGTCCGAGTCGACGTCGTACCGCAGGAAGAGGAGCGGATCGGCGTGGCATGGGCTGCCCGAACCCTCGACGCAGAGGAACCCCTTCGGCGGCTCGTTCCGGGTCGGCGCGGCGGACGTGAAGTTCCACGTCGTCGACGTCTTGCCGCCGCCGCTCCGCGCCGTCAGCCGGTATCGCCGTGACTCGGCCGGAAGCTCGTAGGTGGCACCCCACATGGTCGAACTGGCCTGGGGGAGTTCCTGGCCATCCGCATACATGTGCAGATTCTCCGGCTCGAACACGTACGCACCGATCGCCTGCTCCGGGTTGGCCCCGGACACGAGGAAGGTGATCGGGTAGAACGTGTTGCCCTGCCGGCAGAAGGCGCAGATTTCGGTGGACCAGTCACCTTCCCACTTGCCCGGCTGCGACTGGAAGACCCGAGGCGACAGTTCCGGCGCACCGGGCACGAGGGGCTGCGGGCTCCACCGCGCCGTGGTCGATCCCGCCCGGTCCGTGACGTCGATGGTGCGGACCGCCGGCTGCGACCCGAAGGATTCGTAGAACTGGTTCCGTACGAGGTCCGGTGACACCGGGCCGCGATAGGTGGTGAACTGGACGCTGTCGGTGAGGTAGTTGTAGGGGACCCCGGCGGCAACGGTTTCGTTCGGCCGGAAGGCCGAGGAGATCAGGCTGGCCGGTTCCGCCCGCGTGCCCTGGAGCGAGGTGTCGACCTTGGCGAGTTGCCGGTCGGTGACCTCGGTGTGCAGGGAGGCCGGAATCCGCCCCTCGTGGTAGGTGTGCAGCGTGTAGACGTACGGGCTGACCGAGTCGTAGCCGGATACGTCGATCTTCACCGGGTTGCGGCGCAGCAGGGCACGAAGGCTCGCCGCCTCTGCCGGCGAGACCGTGGCGTACGGGATGTCGGCTACCTCCTCGGTGTTGTACCACCAGTCCGGCTCGACCGGAACCCAGCAGGTCATGGTCGGCCAGGGTCCTCCGGACGAGATCGGCTCGACGAGCACACCGACGGCACCGGCAGCCCGCGCTCGCATCAGTTGACCATTCCCGATGCGGCACTGCCCACCGGCCGGCTTGTCAGCGTCGATCTGCAGCAGGACGAGCTTGCCCCTGGCGTTGACCCGGGCGAAGTCCGCGTCCCGGCCCAGTCCGCCGTCGACCAGTTGGAGGGTCTGCCGGCCGCTGAACCGAACCACCTCGAAGTCGGGACGCTTGTACCATTCCGCCGGTAGCGTGGCCGTGAGCTCGACACGTTTCGGCGTGGTGACCGCCATGGTCACCATCGGCTTGCCGAGCACCCAGTTCACGCCGAGGTGGAAGGTGCCGACCTTCACCGGGGCGCTGGGAATGGCCCAGAACCTGGAGTTGCCGTACCCGGTGAAGCTGAGTACGGCTCCGCCCGCGCCGTTGGCGAAGGTACGGAAGGTGGTCCGGGAACCGATGAACACCTCGGTCGGCCGAGGGGTGCCCACCGTCAACTGCTGCGCGGTGTCGCCGTCGAGTGTGATGGTGGTGTCCCCGGTGACCTCGAACTCCGGCAGTTCCAGGTTGAGGTGCTGCTCGCGCCGGTCGAGCAGGAAAACGGCGTGACCGCCGGCTTCGTAGACTCCAGGTGGGACCTCGTACGTCACCTCGAACGTCGTACACGGATCGGCGTCCAGGCAGCGGGCACTGACGGACTCGTACCCGGACCCGACCGCGGATCCGGCGACCTGGGCGAGCATGAAACCGCCCACCGGGCAGATGGTCGTGGCGCGGGTACCGCAGTAGACGACGTCCCCGTTCTTCCGCTTGACGATCTGGGTGACCCGGTACTTCGGCTGCCCGGTGTCGGTCTGTGGCTTGGCCTTCATCGAGCGGAGCCCCGTGGGCCAGATCGCCACCGCGTCGCCGCTGAGTTTCGGGGTGGCACCGTCGAACAGGTAGTTGCTGAAGTCGCCCAGTTGGGAGTTGGGCTTGACAGCGGCCCAGAACCCGGCGGCCTGACGTGGATCGACGCGGAGGTCGACCGTGCCGGAATCCGGGTGCTTCGCCACCGTCGTTACCCCGGACAGGCCCGATGTCCGCTTGTCCAGCGCGGCCGCGTCCGGCCGGTCACCGTACCTGACGGTGAGGGCGAGCGGGGTGTTTCCACCGCGCTCCAGATGGGCGGCCAGCCAGGCCACGTCGAAGATCTTCTGGTCGATGGCACCACTGGCGACCAGGGCCTGCGCGTCGCTGGGCAGCGCGTGGAGACGGGTGCTCGTCCCACCCGGTCCGATGGTGACCTTGACGTCGATCGTCGGACGGGTGCCGTCGCCCCGGGTCGTCGGGACGGCGGTGACCGTGTAGCGACCGCCGTCCCGGGTCAGCGTGACCTGGTCACCGGTGATCAACGTGACGGTGTAGGTCGACCTGGTCAGACCGGGTAGGGACACCGCCCGTAGACCGTCTTCGACCGTGGCGGCTCCGGCTGGTGCCGGAACCGGATCCGTCGGTTCCCACGGTCGCGCGTTCGCGGCGACGGGTATACCCACCACGGTCAGGATCGCTGCCGCCGATGCAAGCAGGCGTAGCCGTCGTCTGCTCCGGGGACGAAGGGTGGTACTCGATCTGGTCACGAATGGCTCCTTGCATCGGGTGGGCTGGCGGGTTCGCGGTGCAGGGTGTCGTCCGGCATGTCAGCCGCCTGCCCGGGCCAGCGACCAGTTCTGGGTCACGACCATGTCCTTGCGGACCGGGATCGTCGCGGTACGGGCCGGGTAGCCGGACGCACTCGCGGTGAACTCGGTGGGTCCGACCGCGGAGCTGAAGACCCAGTACAGGCCGTCACCGACGTTCGGGTCCACCGGCGTGGTGACGCCCGTGCCGGACTCCTGTGGTTGCCCGGTACGCGCCACGGTGGCGAAGACCGGCGCGCCGGTGTCGCGGTCGGTGACGAACCCGAGGACCAGTCCGCCCTCGACCGGACGACAGGCGCGGGTGCCCACGAACACGTTGTCGACCGCCCACCACCATGCGTTGCGGCCCTGGTAGTGGAACCGGATCCGCACGTCCTTGCGGCCGGCAGCCTGCGGCAGCGGCAGGTTGACCTGCCCGAACGCGTGGCTGCTGGTCTGTCGCCACACCGTCCTCCAGGTTCGGCCGCCGTCGGTGCTCACGTCGACGTCGGCCCGCTGGCTGGCGTCGTCCGGGTAGTAGGACGTGTGGAAGGTCAGCTGCGGGGAGGCGTCACCGGACAGGTCGATGATCGGTGAGGTCAGGCTGGTGTCGAACCGCTTCCCGTCGCCGGACGCCGAATCGGCGATGGCGAACCGGCCGTTCCCGCCTTCCGGTACCGGCCGGTAGCCGGGGTTGTCGAACCGCCAGCTTGGCCTGCCCGATGTCGTCCAGCCGTCCCGCGTACCGGTGTCGGTCCAGTCGTCGAAGTCCTCGCTGACACCGCTCCAGCGGTAGCCGGGTGCGGTGCAGGTCGACTGGTCGACGGTCAGCGCCGCGTCCTGGACGACATCCGCCTGACCCAGCTCGAACGTCCGTTGGACGACCTGGTAGCCGGGATACTGGGCAGAGACCTGCATCGTGTACGCGGCGGATCCCGGCAGTTCCACGCGGTAGCGGCCGGTCACCGGATCGGTGAAGATCGGTCCGAGCGGGTAACCGCTGATTACGATCTTCGCGTACAGCGGCCAGCCGTGCCCCGATCCATCGGTGATGGTGCCGCTGACCGTGTTCATCGCCTGGGGAACCAGTTCGACGTCGGCCGTCGTGGTCGCCCCCTCGACGACCTGCGCCTGTGCCGTGCCGGATGCGTAGCCGTACTTCCGGGCACTGATCGAGTACCCGCCCACGGGCAGGGCACCCGTTACGTAGGCACCGTCGGCGGCGGTGGTCACCTCACGGCTGACCGGACCGACGATCGTGACGGTGGCACCGGGGATCGGCTTGCCGGTCACGGAATCGCTGATGGTGCCGCCCACCCGGCCGGTGACGCCCCGTGGTGCCTGGCGCAGGAGCGTGAGCGCGTCCAGTCGACCTTCACCGAAGGCGTTGTTGTCGTCGTCGGTGCCGCCGCACTGGCTGTTCGGGTTGTCCGTGGCCGTGCCGTCCAACAGGGACCTGGTGCCGTCGACGTCACCTACCAGCGCGGCAGCTGCCGACCACACCAGGGCGATGGCCCCCGCGACGTGCGGTGTCGCCATCGAGGTGCCGTTCATGGTGGCGTACCCGTTGCCCGGCATGCTGGATCGCACGTTCACACCGGGCGCGGCGATGTTCGGCTTGATCTCGCCGTCCTGGCCGGCACCCCGGGACGAGAAGCCGGCGATGGTGTTGTCGACGTCGTACGCGCCGACCGAGTAGTTGATCTTTCGGCTGCCCGGTGAACCACTCGTCTGGCAGCCCGGTCCGTTGTTGCCGTTGGCCCACACACCGAAGATGCCCGAGGCGGTCCACGCCAGGCTGATGTCCTCCATCAACGGCTCGTTCGAGGGGGCCGTCGTACCCCACGAGTTGTTGATGATGTGCGGCCGCTTGCTGGCATCCGGGTTCTGCCCGCTCAGATCCGTCGGCTCCAGCATCCACTGGCCCGAGCTGATCAGCGCAGCGTCGGTCGGGCAGCAGCCGTTTGCCGCGATCCAGCGGGCCCCGGGGGCCACGCCGATCTGGTTGCCGGCGCCGTCGTCGCCGACCATGGTGCCCACCGTGTGCGTACCGTGACCGTCGCGGTCACAGGGCGCGGCACCACACGTACCAGCTGCGTCGAACCAGTTGTAGTTGTGGTCGAACGCGCCGTCACCCTTGTTGCCACGGTACTGCTTCACCAGTGCCGGGTGATCGAACTGGGCTCCGGTGTCGATCGAGCCGACCGTGATGTCCTCGCCGCGTACGCCGAACTGGCTCCACACGTCGTCGGCGTTGATGTTGGCGACACCCCACTCGACCGCGTCGACCGCCTGCCGGCCGACGCCCTTGGTCACCGGCGGCGGCTCGACCTTGAACGACGGCAGCAGCGAGTTGACCTCGCCGCGGGCGGCCAGGCGTTCGGCAAGGTCCTGCCCGCCGGTGACCTTGATCGCGTTCGTCGCCCAGAAGCTCTGGTACCTGACGCCCGAAGCGGTGAGTTCCTTGCGTACCGCGCGCTGACTGTCGTCGGCCGCCTGCTTCAACGCCTTGGCCACCGCCGTGCCACGCGCGTTCCAGTCCTTGATCGCACTGGCCTTGGACAGGTCCGCCCTGCCGCCGAAGTAGACCCAGAAGTCCACGCCGGACTCCTGGCTGTTCAGTTGGCTCTGGAGCTGTGGGCGGATCTTGTCCTTCGCCGCAACCGCCGGTGGAGTCGTTGCACCGGCGGTTGCTGACGGGAGCGCGGTGGCGGTGCCGGTCAGGGCGAGCACCGTGGCCACGGTGGCCACCAGCACTGTCGCGTATCTTCGTCTCGCTGATCGGGAAATGCGCATGAAAGGTCCCTTTCTGGGAATGCTGCCGTGGCTCCGGTTGCGGTTTGTCACAGGGGCAGGTACCGCTCGTCGTCCTCGGTGTCCTGCTCCTCGACCGGTCCCGCCTCCGGACGGCTCTCGACCGGCTGCGGACGGCCCACCTGATGGGCGTTCTCTGGCGGCGACGTCAACTCGGGCGGGGACGTCAACTCGTCTTCGTCAGGATCATCTCGACGCGGCATGTCAGCATCGTGGTCAATCGTTGGATACGGCTGCGATCCCTCAGGTGAGGGAAACAACCCCGGGTCACTCACGGGGTTCAGTTACTCGACGCCGTCCCGGGCTCGGAGACCATCCCCGTCGCGACCGCCCGCGCGGAAAGTGCGGCACGCGAGGAGACACCGAGCTTGCGCATGGCCGACTTCATCTGGCTGGCCACGGTGTGGTGCGAGCGGTGCAGCGCGTCCGCGATCTCCCGGTTGGTCCGCCCTTCGGCCGCGAGAGCGACGACCTCCAGTTCGCGTGGTGACAGATCGGATCCATAGCCCTTCCGGCCGCCACGCCACACGCGTGGCACCGCTCGTCCGTGAGCACGGAGGGTACGCGCGACGCGGTCCACATCGATGCTGGCCGGCAGGGCCGACAATGCGCCCAGGACGTCGGTGAGAAGTTCAAGTCCCGCCGACACCACGCCGGTACGGATCAGGCACATCGCCTGCCGTTCCCGGGAGAGCGCCGCGTTGTACGGCCGTGGGAGTGTCGCCCAGGCCGCTGCGGCCTGCGCGAACAGGTCGGCAGCGACACCGTTCTCACCACCGGCCTCGGCCAGCAGGCCGCGACAGTCGAGCAGCGCCGTCCACGGTGCCGGCGCCTGCCGTCCCCGTAGCCCCTGCTCGAACCTGTCGACCAGATTCCGGGCATCCGGTACGGCACCGGTGGCGACCAGGGCCTGCGTGCGTGCCGGAACCACGTCGGTTCCCCAGATCCAGATCCCCTTCTCCTCGATGGCATCGCAGGGATCACGGGTGATCTCGACCGCCTCGTCCGGCCGACCTTCACGCAGTCTGATCTGTGCCAGGGTCGCCACCGCCTCCGCCACGGTGTCCCACGCACCGACCTTGCGTGCGCCGTCGATGGCAAGTTCGAGCTCCCGAGCGGCCTGGGCAAGGTCGCCGGCCACCATGAGCAGCAGACCGCTGACCATGACCGGCTCGAGACGGCTGACGGGATGCAGATCGTCCCTGCTCGCCAGCGCCGCAGCTCGCTCCGCGAGGCGGTCCCAGGCACCGGTGAACCAGTCGAGGTGCAGCTGCGTGGAGTCGATGAGGTCCCGGATCCTGACCTGCTCGTACTCCTCCGCGAGCCGGCGTGCGGTCGCGAGCCAACGGCCCGACCCCGGGTATCGCCCCCACTTCATCGCTGCGTCACCAACGTTGAGGTGGGCCACCGTGACGATACGGCGATCCCTGCCGACCTGGGCCGCGGGCGGGATGTGCTCGGCCTCCACCCAGCCGCGCTGCTCGCCGAGTTGCAGCAGGGCGGCTGCCCGACCCGCAGCGACCCGTAGCCGATCCGACGGCTCCAGCGTCGCGGAGAATTCCGCCGCCCGGTCCAGCCAGGTCAGGTGTCGTACGGCTGGCGAGCGTCCACGTGGCCAGCCGAGCACCATCATGGCGACGGCAGGCGCAGCGCGCTGACGGTCGAGGTGCGGCAACGCCCGCTCCAACTCGGCGTGCGCACCGTCGAACTCCTCCATGTCATTGAGGATCCGGGCGAGTTGGAACCGCAGGTTCGCCGCCACGTTCGGATCGAGCGCGCCTTGGCTGAGTACCCGGCGTACGCCGGTAGCGAGATCCTGTAGGCGACCCGGCCCGGTGAACGAGCCGAACGGCATCTTGTCCACCAGCACGGACATCTGTTCGGCCGACACGTTGCCGTTGGTCAACACATCGTGCAGGAGGGCGCCCGCCGTTGTCTCGTCGCCGGTCTCCAACGCCACGTCCGCCGAAAGCTCCGCGTACCTGCCCCACCGCTCACCGTCACCGGCGAGGCGGAAATGGTTCGCAAGCTGCGCCAGCGGCCTCGGTACGACGGTCTCGAGAACCTGCCCGGCGCGTTCGTGTAGCGAGCGACGCTCCCGCTCCGGGATGGCGTCGTAGATCGCCCGACCGGCCAGCACATGGCGGAAGGACACCCGCATCCCGTCGCGCTGGTGCAGCAGCCGATGGGCGATGGCCTCGGCCAGACCGGCGTTGAACTCGTCGGGCGAAAGTCCGCTGATCTGCAGCAGAAGGCGCTCGGTGATGGGGTCGGCGACGACCGCAGCAGCTCGCAACACCGATCGGGTACGCATGTCGAGGCGGCTGGCATGCTCGAGCACCGTGTCCCGCACCGTCGGTGGCACCACGATCTCGTCCAGTGGCAGTCGCTTCCAGCCACGCTCACGGCGGACGAGGTCGCCGCGGCGGGCCATGAGCCGTACACACTCCTCGACGGCGAGTGGTACCCCTTCGGTGTGCGCGTGCAGGTGATGGGCGAACTCGTCGGAGACATGCTGGCCTGCCAACATCGACGAGGCAAGGGCCGCTGTCCCGGACCGGTCGAGCGGGTCGAGGACAAGCCGGAGCCGCGAGCGGTGCGGTCTGAGCCGACCCGACAGGCGCAGCAGCCATGGGTCGTCGACCAGATCCTCCGGGCGGTAGGCCACCACCAGGCTGGGTCCCTGGCCGTCCCGATCGGCCAGGAACAGCAGGAACTCCCTGGTCGCGTCGTCGGACCACTGTGCGTCGTCGACGATCAGCAGGTTCACCCCGAGTCTGTCGAGCAGTTCGGCGAGTGCCCGGAGCACCCGGTGGCGTGATGCGCTCGCGTCCTCAGCCGGCTCAAGGGCCGGCGGTAGGTCCTCGGCCCACTCCGGGAACAGTGGGCGCAGGGCACCGGCCAGTCCGCTGAGGTTCAGATCCGCAAGCGTGTCGACGCCGGTGGCCAGCACCGCGTCGACGATCGGTCCCAGCGTGCACGGCTCCCGAAGGGGCGGACAGACCGCCGTCAGCGCGGAATGCGCGGCACCGGCTGGTGAGGACAGGAACTCGTCCAGGAGACGACTCTTCCCGACGCCGGCCTCACCCTCGATCAGCACCAGCGCCGAGGTGGTCGCGAGGACTTGGCCCAGCCGGGCCAACTCGTCGTCTCGGCCGATCAGGAGCGGTGCCGATACGCTCCCAACGTATGAATCCTCCTCATCGGAGCGGTGTGTGACCTCGTCGACCAACACCGCCTCCTCACAGTTCGCCTGCTCAAACATCGCAACAGCTGCTAGTGATCATTGTCCAGCCGGTGAGGGGCGGCAACCGGCTGTCCCGCTCCGTGGCCAGCATCGACCCAGAGAAAGCGGGGGTGGCCGAGCGGGTGGCGTCGGGTTTGGACACCATCGACCGATGCTCGATCGATGTGATCAGGTGGGCCGGTGAGGTAGCGTCAGGTGGGTGTCCCGGTCGCCGTCCGTAATGCTCGCGGCGTCACAGCGCCAGGGCTGGCGCTGGGCATACGGGCGCGGGCCGCGTTATGCGCCGGGGTCGCGGAGGCCGACTGCGTCGTGTCGCCAGAACGGCTCCGCGTAGACCAGCGTTCCGGTCATCCACGGCTCGTACCCGGGGAGCCTGATGGCCTGGAAGGCGCCGTCCGGGATGCGTAGGGATGGCTTTCGGAACCCCTGGCTGCCGCCGGGCGCAAACCCGAAACGTGAGTAGTAGCCCGGATCGCCCTCGAGGAAGACGAGGGTGACGGCCCGCTCGGCGAGAACCCCCAGCCCGTGTCGGACCAGGGCGGAGCCGATACCCCGCCCATGGTGTTCGGGTATGACGGCCAACGGGCTGAGCACCTGCACCTCGACCAGTCGTCGAGGGGCGTCGAGCAGGCTGCGGGTGAACATGACATGCCCGACGACCTGTCCGTCATGCTCGGCGACCAGCGAGAGACCGTCCGTGGGCGTGATGGTGTCCCGCAGGGTGTCGACCAGGTCAGCCACGACGGGGCCGTGGTCGGCACCGAACGCCCGAAGGTGCGTGTTCCGCACGGGCTCCCTGTCGCCCGGACGCTCTTTGCGGAGATCCATGGCCGGAGGGTACGGAGCTCTCCTGTCCGCCCGCACATGCTTTCCGTGGCGGGAACGACCGACGTGACACCGAGCGTCAACGCTCGATGTCACGTCGACATCGACTTTGACGGGGCGAGCCTGGCTGATGGAACCGCCGTCGGCGGCTCCGGTATCACGCCAGGCTGACGGTGATGGTTATGTTCGGGCAACCATCGGCCAGCGTCATGAGGGCGTCATACTCGGCTGGATCCACCGCCAGGCTCCAGCGCTTCTTGACCACCGTCCACTCCCTCACGTACCGGCACACCTGGTTGGGGGGAAGCCACTCCGCCGGGTCCTTGTCCCCCTTGGCCTGGTTCACGTTGTCCGTGACCGCCACCAGGGATCGCCGGTCGCCCAGGTCGTTGGCGTACGCCTTCCGGCGTGGCGAACTCCACGTACCTGCGCCGGAGTCCCACGCCTCGGCGAGGGGCACCATGTGGTCGATGTCGAGATCGGCGGGGAGGGTCCAGTAGGCATCATCGTAGTAGGAGTACCACCGCCCGCCGGACAGGGAGCAGCCGGCGCCGACCGTGGGAGCGGTGGTGGCCTCGCTGATCAGCACCTCGTTTCTGGTGTTACAGCCGTCCCGGTCGGCGTCGATCCAGTGGGGAAACAGGCCCCGGTCGTAACCGGTGCGGTTCTCGTCGGCGACCGGCAACGACGCAACGGCGGTACGCAGCGGCGCCTGGTAGGTGTCTGCCCGGGCGGGACCAGCGACCAAAGTCGTACCGGTGATGGTTGCGGCAGCGGTCGTTGCGATCAGACGCAGGGAGTGGGACATGACCGTTCCTTCCTATCAACAAAAGACGCTTCTTCTACTGATATAGGCACAGAAAGCGGCTAATTGGCAGTAGGACATGCGGACGGTGGATGAGCGTGTGACGGCATCCGCGTGCTGCTCGTGCCGTCCCTGCCTCGATCGCTGACAGCCATCGACGTACGAGGGTGCCGAGGACCTGCGGCGCCAACGCGCGCCAGGCCGCCGAGGTCCCCGGTGTTCACCTCACATCTTCATTCCGGTGGCGAGCACGACCGGCCGTGCCTCGACCGCGTCGTGACGGGCGACTGGCATCATCGCGGCCAGCTTGAGTGCCTGCTCCCGGCTCTCGCAGTCGACCAGGTAGTAGGCGGCGAGCTGCCCTGGCGAACCGGGATACGGGCTGTCGACCGCGCTCATCACCCCGTCGCGGATCCGTACCACGGAACTGGTCGACGCGTCGGCGGTCACCTGACCATCGACCAGCTCTCCGGATGCCCGCACGGCGACGACGAAGTTCGCGTGCCCGAGCAGGGTGTCGCGTTCGGTGTCCGGGGCTGTGCCCCGGGGTTGGTGTGGACGTTCGGTAGGAGCTTCACGCCGGCTCTCCGGCGGCCAGCTCCGGCTCGGCGCCCGCTGTGAAGATCACCGGGCGGACCTCGATGCCAAGCCCGGCGACCCGGGCATCCGGAATCATCGCGGCCAGTTCGAGTGCCCGCTCGCGGTTCTCGCAGTCGACCAGGTAGTAGCCGCCGAGGTACTCCTTGGCTTCAAGGTACGGCCCGTCGGTCACCACCGGCATCCCGTCGCGAACCCGTACGACCGCGCTGCTGGACGGGTCCGCCAGAGCTGTTGTCCCGACCAACTCCCCGGATGAGCGGACGCTGTCGATGAACCCGCCGTGTCCGCGCATCACCTCCTTGCGTTCCTCCTCGGTGAGGGCGTCCCAGACCTGCGGATTCATATGCATGATCAACATGAACTTCATGCCATCTCCTCGCTGCCAGCGCTCCGGTCGCGCTGCTCGCCAGTGGGTCGTAGCCGGGAAGCCGTTCTTGACAGCCGATCGGATCCGATCACGGCGCAAAACCGTTTGCGCCGCTCCGACCACCTTCCGGACAGGAGTGCTCGACTGAGCACGACACAGCGACAAACACTCGGAGGATCGAAATGGCGACACCGCGAATCGGCGTGAGCCTGCCGCACTTCGGCCCGTACGTCGGCCCGGACGCTGTCGTGACCGTGGCGCAGGCCGCCGAACGGTTCGGCTTCCACGCGGTGTCAGTCAGCGAACGGCTGCTGATGCCCGTACGGTCGGACTGGAGCAACGACGCGAAGCTGCCGGAGTCGTACGCCTGGGACCCGCTGGAACTACTGACCTGGGCGGCTGCGCACACCCAGCGGATCCGGTTGAGCACCGGCATCGTCAACGCGATCTTCCAGCCGCCGATCGTGCTCGCCCGCCGGCTGGCCACGCTCGACCAGCTCTCCCGTGGTCGCCTCGACGTGGGACTCGGCCAGGGGGGAGGCGGCACCCCCGAGACGGCCTACCTGATCCCGGAGGAGTTCACCGCCGTCGGTGTACCGGTCGACCGACGTGGGCCTGGATTCGTCGAGCACGTCGCGGCGATGCGGGCCTGCTGGGCGCCGGACCCGGTCGAGTTCCACGGACGGTACTACCGGATTCCACGCTCCACGGTCGGCCCGAAGCCGTACGCGGGCACGATCCCGTTGTACTTCGGTGCCCTCGTGCGCCGCACCATCGAACGGGCCGCGCAGCTCGCCGACGGGGTGGTGCTCGTCGCCATCGACTGGGACGAGACGCGTACCAAGATCGACTGGTATCGGGACGCCGGCGGTACCGGACGTGTCGTGGTCAACACGATGCCGAGCTATCCCGAGGGCGTGTTGACCGAGACGACCTTCACGGACATGGTGCTAGCCGACCTCGACCGGGCCGGGGCCGCCGGGGTCGACGAGATGCACATCTCGCTGAACCTGGGCACGCCCGTCCCACCCGACCGGCAGGCGGAACTGTTGGAAGCTCTCGCGACCAAGCTCAGCCTCGATCGAATGGAGATCAGCCGGCCATAGGAGGCGTGGGTGGCGGCCTCGGTACTGGCACGAGCACGATCCTGGACGTTCGAAATCCGGCTACAGCCCACCCGGTGCGGCCCTGGCCCGTTGGCCTGTGGTGGCACACGATGTCGTACCCAGGCTCTAGGTTGTTCGTCCGGTGACCTCGGCGTTGCTCCATCAGCCCGCGAGCGGGCGCCGAGGGCACCCCCACTGCCACGTCGTCATTCTGTGGACCGGTCTCCGTGTGCGGCCCCTTGCGTTCCGGCTCAGGTGATGGCCATGACGATGGCCCTGCCCTCCCGGGCAGCAGCGGCGTAGAAGCTCCCGATGTCCTCGTCGTCCTCGTTCTCTTCACCGGCACCGGCACCGGCACCGGCATCGGCATCGGCATCGGCATCGGGCTCCTCTCCGGTACCGGTGCCGCCGGGTTCAGCAACGACGCCCTCGCTGTCCTCGGCCATGCCGGCGGCCAACCGTTCGACCTCCATCGGCGCGAGCACGTACGCGGGACCGTAACCGAACTCGACATCGAGGGTGTCGTCGGTGCCCTGGACCGCGTAGGACAACCAGGACCGCTCCTCGGTGAAACCCGGGTTGGCCTCCTCGGCGGCCTCGGCGATCGCGCTCAGGATCCGGTAGTCGACGCCGAGGACGTCGCGGTCCTGGTCGAACCCGTCCAGTGGGTCGGTGTCGTCGGTCTCGTAGAACAGCTTCCCCGTGAGGGCAGGCTGTGCCCGGAGGATGGCCAGCAGCTTGGGGCTGATCTTGGCCAGGTTCAACCACATCGACATGCCGGCGGAGCGTAGTGGCACCCTCCGACAGGGCGATGGCACTGGAGCGGTTACACGTGTCGTCCGATGAGCGACCTGCGGGGTGTGGGGGCGGGAGAGGCCCAGGAGCAGTTGTGCTGCGTCGAGCCGAGCAGCTGTGCCACCGGTGACCGCGCTACGGTCGCCGCCGTTGCTCGACGTGCCAGTACTCGCGTCCCCTGGTCTACGTACGCTGTCTAGGGTTGGCAGTGGCAGGCGTTCCACCAGCGCGGAAGTGACCAGATGAACAAGTCACCACTCGATATCCGGGTGACCCCGATGACGTCGGCACACGCGGACCAGGTGCTGGCCATCTTCGCCCGAGGCATCGCGAGCGGAAACGCCACCTTCGAGACCGAACCGCCCACCTGGGCTGCCTTCGACGCGGGGAAACTACCCGAACACCGGTACGTCGCCTGCACCGTCGAGGGCATTGTCACCGGATGGATCGCCTGCTCACCGGTATCTGCCCGGCCCGTCTACGCCGGTGTCGTGGAGCACTCCGTCTACGTGCACCCCGACCACGGCGGGCAGGGTATCGGCCGTGCCCTGCTGCAAGCCCTGATCGCCTCTACCGAAGCCGCCGGAATCTGGACCATCCAGTCCGGCATCTTTCCCGAGAACCCCGCCAGTCTCGCCCTGCACCAGCGGTGCGGCTTCCGCGTCATTGGCACCCGGGAACGCGTCGGCCGCCACCATGGACGCTGGCGTGACGTCATCCTGCTGGAACGCCGCAGCCCCACCGTCAGCTGACCCCGATGGACGCCGCATGAGTGACGAACCAGAGATCGGGCCCGATTTCGACGTACGGAGGGCCGTTGCGCACATCGTTCAACGGCACACTGCCATCGATGATGTCGCGTGGTCGGAGGTGTGCCACGCGTACGGTCGTGCGAACGACGTCCCGAACCTGCTGCAGCAGCTGACCGGCGGCGATGCCGAGATCGTACGTATGACCTTGCGCGAGTTGTACGGCAGCGTTCGCCATCAGGGCCAGACGACCGCCGCAGGTGCCCTTGCCGTGCCGTTCCTACTACGAATGGCGGCGGATCCGACGGTGCACCACCGCGACGAGTTGCTGCGGCTGGCCGCTGACATCGCCCGGCGCAACTACTGGGGTAGGGAGGGCCGTACGGAACTGTTGCTGGTGACCGATCCCGAGCCGCGCTTCGATGTCTCCGGCTACCTGGCCAACTGGTCGATCGAAGCCTCACGTAACGCGATCGCAGCACATGCCGCATCGCTGATCGGCCTGCTCCGCGATCCCGACCCACGGGTACGTGGCCGTGCCGCGTACGCGCTGGCCGCTGCCCTTCCCGGCGGAGATGCCATCACCGACGCGCTGCGTGCCCGGCTGTCGGCCGAGACCGACGCCACCCTACAGATCGGCCTGGTCCTTGCGGTCGCGCAACATGCGCGCGAGCTTACCCAGACCGATACAGCCCTCGAATGGACCCGGACCCTGTGGTCCGATCCGACGCAACCTGCCGGCGTACGACTCGGTGCTGTCATCGCCTGGCCCTGCCTGACCACCGCGCCGCCGCCGCCCGCACTGGTCGACGCCGTCACCGATCTGGCCACACCGGAGATGTACGACGCTCTGCACGATGTTCCCTGGGCGCTGCACCTGGACAACCCGCGTGGGCTGAAGGCATGGTTCACCATCCTGCTTCACGACACGTCCGACGGAGCGGCACCGCCCCAGGGGGTCTGGGGGAATGACGACCCGTGGGCCGATCTCGAGTCCTGATACTTGAACCGCAGGTACCTGAACCGCAGGCACAGACCGTAGCCCACCGGCTCCTCGACAGGCAGCCGTTCTGACGGACGTTCTCTCCTCGTCGGGAAAGAGGGAACGTCATCTTCCGAGAAGTTCGACGAGCGCGTCGTCAGCCTGGGCCAGGACCGGCGGGCCGGACAACGGACGCGTCATGACCCGCCGGCAGTGGTCGAGTTCGACGTAGATCTCCCCGCCCGTACCGTCGGCGGCCCGCAGCATGGCGAACCGGTCCGCTGCGCCCGAGCATTCCTTCGCTGGCGGCAGCGCCGCCAACGCCCGCTCTACGGTCCTTCGTCGCTGCTCCGGGAGGAGCAGGCCGTACTCGAAGGTGCCGACGGGCTTGGCTGTTCCCCGCTGCTCCGCCGGTACCCGGAACACGCACAGCCGCAGCTGCGCCGTGGCCGAGAACGGCAGCGCCACCCGGCCCGGTCGCGCGCCGGAGGCCGAATCCCCGGTCTCGGTCGCCACCATGTCCGACAACTCCTGGCCGCACCCGGACAGGGCTGCCCCGGACGACTCGATCTCCCGGACCACCTTCTCCGTCACGGTGGTCAGCCGCAGGCCACGTACCGCCTCCTGCACCTCGGGACGCGGCTTGCCACAGCCGTTCACCGGGATCCCCGGTCGGATCCATCGGCCCTGTGCGTCGAACAGCAGCAGGTTCGGTACCCATGGCATTTCCAGGGTGCAGGCACCGTTGGTGGGCTGCTCGTCGGGCAGGCGTAGTGCGGCCAGCAGCGCCGTCAGGTCGGTGGCCCGGCCCTCGGTGAGGACCAGGTCCTGACCGCCGTCGGCACGTCGCTTCGGCCCGAGCTGGCAGTGGACCGCGACCGTGGCCGCGAAACCGGTGCCGAGGCGCGGCAGGATCAGGGCGTCCGACGGAGGCACACTCAACTCCATCGGCGCGTCCACCTCACAGGATGTCCACCCGGACCGGACGGCCGGCGTACCGGTCACCGGGCTGCGTGGCTGGGCCTGCGGACCGCCGATCGTCTGCTCGTCGGCCCTGGGCGCACCCCCGCAGGCGACCAGCCCGGCCAGGGCCGTCACCACGGCGAGCCCCCTGAGGATCGCGCGCATACCACTCCTCGACCGGCAGTCTTCCACTCCGTACGCCGCTAGGACGACGTTGGCAGCGATCCGGTTCCCGATGAACTCCTACCCCCGGTCTCGTCGTCGGTCCGGTCGTCGGACTCGCGCTGGCGTATCTGGCTCACGTGCTCGGCGAAGGGCCCGAGCCCGACGCTGTGGCGTCGTTCGTCGAGGTGTTCAGGGTCCGCTATCGGCTGTGGCTGGAGCGACCCGTCGTCCTCGTACCAGAACTGCGTGCCGTACAGCTGTGGCCTGTCCTGGGCCCGGAGCACCCGGTCGGTCAGGTAGGCCAGGTGGGACGGCTGCGCCTCGCCGTCGTGTACCGCCTGTTCGAGCAGGCGCAGGCACCGGCGTTGGAACTCCGGATCGAGGTCGGCGTGTTGCGCGATCAGCCAGGCGGCGGTGGAGGCGTCGGCACCCACCTCGCTGCGTCGGGGCCAACCGTGTCGGTCGAGCACCCCCGCGAACCAGGCCGTGTTGTCGATGTCGATATCGCACACCCTGGCCCAGACCTCGTCGTGGACGGTCCGCCCGGTCAAGCCGCGGACCAACTCGGCCCGCGCCAGCTGGTCCCGGTCCATCCGCTCGATCAACTCGGCGGAGAGCTCACCATGCTCCATCCAGCCAGGATCCCGGTCCGTCGCCGCCTACACCAGAGCTCAGGGCGTGTCTCCGGCCGTGTCTCGCGGATCCGCTGGCTGTGGGAGCCCACCCGCCTTGCGTAGCAGTACCGAACGCTCGCGGACATTCCGGCACAGTCGGGCGGCGAGCTCCAACTCGGCCCGTGCCTCGGTGGTCCGGCCGAGCCGTGCCAGCAGTTCGCCACGCACACTCGGGAGCAGGTACGACCCCGACAGCCGGTCGGTGGCGACCAACTCGTCGACGATGGCCAGCGCCTGCTGTGGTCCGTCCGCCATTGCTACGGCGACAGCCCGGTTGAGTTCGACGACGGGGGAGGGCGCCACCCGGCCGAGCGCCTCGTAGAGGAGCACGATGCGCTCCCAGTCGGTCTCCCGTACGGAGGGTGCCGACGCGTGGCAGGCGGCGATCGCTGCCTGTAGTCCGTACGGTCCGAGGCCGCGCCCGACACCCGATGCCCGGCCGATCGCGGCCAGCCCGCGCCGGATCGCCGACCGGTCCCACAGCCGTCGATCCTGGTCCTCCAGGAGCACCGCCTCGCCGTCGGGTCCGGTGCGGGCGGGGAAGCGTGCGGCCGTGAGCTCGAACAGGGCGAGCAGCCCGGATACCTCCGGTTCATCCGGCAGCAACGCGGCCAGCATCCGCGCCAGCCGGATCGCCTCGTACGCGAGGTCGGAACGCAGCAGGCGGTCGCCGGTCGTCGCCGTCGAACCCTCCGTGAAGATCACGTAGAGCACGCTCAGGACGCCACCGAGCCGCTCGCGTCGTTGCTCGGCTGGCGGCAGCTCGAACGGCACCCCCGCTGCGGCGATCGTCTTCTTCGCCCGCGTGATCCGTGCCTGGACCGTCGGCACCGGCACGAGGAACGCCCGGGCGATCTCTTCGCTGGCCAGGCCGCCGACCACGCGCAGCGTAAGGGCGACGCGGGCCTCGGGCGAGAGTACGGGATGGCACGCCACGAACATCAGCGCGAGCACGTCGTCGTCGACCCGGTCGGGGTCCCAGGGCAGGTCGTCCGACCGGTCCCGCAGGGGCACCGCACCCGAGTAGGCCTGGCCTTCGGCAAGTTGGCCGGCCAGCATGGCGTACCGCTGGTCGAGTGCGGACCGGCGACGGAAGCTGTCGATGGCACGGCGTCGGGCGGTCGTGAGCAGCCAGCCCACCGGGTTGGTCGGCGCCCCGTCGCGCGACCAGGTGGCGAGGGCCTCCGCCACCGCCTCCTGCGCCACGTCCTCGGCGAGTTCGAAGTCCCCGGTGTAGCGGGCGAGCGCACCGACGATCCGTGCGGACTCGATCCGCCAGACGGCCTCGACGGCCCGCCGCGCCGACTCGGTGCTCGGCGGGCCGTCGGTGGCGGTGGACATCAGAGCTGGCCGGTCCGCTCGCGCCATGCCCGCTCCTTGATGATCCACTCGTTGTCCTGCGGGAACTCGTCGATGCTCGGCACCCGGCGGATCTCGCATTTCGCGCCGGCCATCGCCGGAATTCGCTTGGCCCATTCGACCGCCTCCTCCTTCGAGGCCACATCGATCACGTAGAAGCCCCCGAACAGCTCCTTCGTCTCGCCGTACGGACCGTCGGTGACCACCGGCGTCTCACCGCTGAAGTCGACCACCACACCCTGGGCCGGGTCGTCCAGGCCCTCGGCAGCGACCAGCACGCCGGCCCGGATCATCTCCTCGTTGAAGCGACCCACCGTTTCGAGCATCTGCTCGAAGGGCGTCTCCATCATCTTCGCCATCGACTCGTCCGTGCCGCGCATGATCAGCATGTACTTCGCCATCTTCGATCTCCTTGACTTCGGGGTCGCCTTCCGACCCTCTCACTCATAGGTCGAACGGGGCGGTCGCGGATCGACACGGCAGAGCAAGGCGGTTAGTTCTGCGCCGCGACGAGGGGTCTGGGCCGGGTCGGGGCCCTTCTGCCGGGTGACCTGCAGCAGCGGCCGTCGTCCACCCAACGGAGGTCAGCCGGCCCGGTGACGGGGTGCATCCTTGTCGGGGTGCTGCTCGGCGGAGCTGGTCGTGCCAGTTGCGGTACGGCGCTCCCGCCGGCCTCGAACCAGTTCGGTCTCCAGGGCGTCGAGGCGTTGCCGCCAGAACTGTCGGTAGCGTTCGAGCCACTGGTCGATCTCCTGGAGGGGGGTGGGATCGACCGCATACATGCGTCGTGTGCCCTCCGGACGGACGGTGGTGAAGCCGTTTTCGCGTAGCACGCGAAGATGTTGCGAGACCCCGGGCTGCGAGATCTTGAACTCCCGCTGGATCACCGCTCCGATGTCGCCGGCCGACTGCTCGCCTTCGGCCAGTAGTTCGAGGATTCGGCGTCGGACCGGATCACCGAGGACGTCGAAGGCGTGCACCGCGCCATTATTTCAGGGCGTAGTTATATAATGTCAAGCCGTCACTTCGTGATGCCCTGGCCGTAGGGGTGACCAGTACACCCCCTACGGCCAGGGCACGGCCCGGACCACGGCGGGGCCGACCCGGGAGTTACCCGGTCGCCCCCGCCGGCGATTCGAGTGGCTGCCCCGAGCCCGCTACCGCCACCAGGACGGCCGTCCCCAGCCCCTACCGCCACCATCCATCGCCCCGGTCGGTGCTCAGCCGACCAGCGTCCGCCCGTCCAGGTCGCCGGCGAGGCTGGTCAGCGCCGTCGGCAGCCAGGACAGTTCACTCAGGGCACTGCTCGCCGCCGCCTCGTAGACGGCCAACGCCAACCAGGCCTCGGCGAACCGGCTGCCGTCGTGGCTGGCCAGCCGCCCGAACACGTCCCGGGAACGGTTACGCGCTGCCGCCAACAACGAGTCCAGCAGTTCAGCGCCCGTGTCGAACCGTGCCCGGCGCATTCGCTGTCCGTCCGAGGCAGCCAGTGCCTCTACGGCCCGGCCACCGGCCACCACCCGTTCGACGTGTCGACGCAGTAGCTGTAGGACCGGGTCACCGGAGGTGTCCGGTCGACTGCCGCCATCCGGGACGGCGACCAGATCGTTGGTCGGTACGTCAACGGCGGCCCCGCCACCGTTCGGTAGCTGACTGCGGTGCAACCGGTCGTAGCCGAGATCCACATGGTCACCCCACCGCTCCGGCAGGGAGAGCCGAGCAGTGTCAGCTGCACCGGCATCGGCGATCCCCACGGCGAGGGCCTGCACCGTGGCCCGCCGAGCCGGCACCGGCTCGCCGATGAGCAGCAGATCCAGGTCCGGGCAGTCGCCCAGCAGACGCAGATTCTCCCGGTACGGCAGTTCGGCGTGATCCGCTCCGACGGTCAACGTCAGGACCGTCCCGTCGGAGGTGGACGCCAGCACCCCGTCGTCGGTCGGCCCGATCACCCGTACCGACAGGAACAGCAGGTTCGCGCCGGCCCGACGTTCCTGCACCGGTTTCGCCAGTGCGGAGAACGTCCGGCTTATCTGGTTGGCCAGCGGCTCGTGCCACAGTTGCGCCAGCGGCTCCTCCGTCCACCGGACCCCGGCTGCCCGTACGGCGCGGACCGAGGCACCGCCGCCCAGTTGGCCGGTCGTCGCGGCGGTGGCCCCGGAGACGACCAGGCCGGCACGGGACAGTTCGCGATGGGTGACGGCCGTCGTCCCGAGCGGCACGGCCGTGCTGCCCGTGCTGGCGGCGCGGCCCACGCCGCCGGGAGCGATGTCCGTGGCCATCCAGAGACGACCGTCACGGTCACTCAGGTAGGTGGTCGTGCCGGCATAGCCGGAGTCGGCGACCACCGGTACCGTGCACAGGCCGTAGAGACGCAGGCTGCCCTGCACCTCGTACGTCCGGCGGGCCCTGCCCAGCAGATCGCCGACGGTCTGTGTGGGCAGTTGCGGGGCACTGAGCCGGTGGGCCAGGGCGAGCAGGTTGCGTACCTCGTCAGTCAGGTCTGCCAGCCGATAGTTGGCCTGGCCGGTGCGGGCCGCCTGCAACAGTGAGGCCACGATCCGGCCGGCCTCGGCAGCCCGGTACAGCCCGTTGGCCCGCGCTTCATGGGTGGCTCTGAGCAGTTCGGAACGCAGCACCGCGCCGGCACCGGCGACGCCGGCCGTCAGGATCGCCACGCCAGCCTGCCACAGCCCGCGAGCGGCGTCGCGCTGGCGGGAGGTGAGCTGCGGCGCCACGTCGGAACCGGTAGCCGGCACCGGGCCCGGATCGGACAGCGGGACGGTGGCCACCGTGGTTGGTTCCGCCAGCGGCGAAGCACCGTCGGTCGACGGCGGCGTTTCCGGGGTGGTGCCACCGGGACCCGTACGGTCGTCCACCGGAGCCAGGGAGAGCACGGCAGCACGGTGCAGACAGGCCGGGGCCAACAGACAACTACAGGTGGCCCCGGCGGAGTTCGTCACCGTACCGCCGGTCACCAGCAGCGTGACGGTGGTCGCGTCATCCACCCGTACCGTGAAGCCGTCCGATGTCGCCGTGACCGGCCATTCACCGGCCCGCTCCACCATCGCGTCCAGTTTCTTACGCAGCCGGTTGGGCAGCAGGTCGACGGCCTCGGCGACGAGCAGCGGTGCCACCGGAGGCAGGGCGGCGGTCATCGGTTGCTCACCTGGTCCGCGACCCAGCGGGCCAGCTCGAGCGGGCTCAGCGCGGCGACCGGCATCCCGGCGGCCACCAGTTGGCCGGCGACCCCGACGGAGTACCGGGGGCGACCGTCGTCGTCCAGGCTGGCGCAGCCCAGCAGCGTGCACCCGGACTCGACCAGGGCCCGCACCTCGTTGAGTAGACCGCTCACCGGATAGCCTTCCTCGAAGTCGCTGACCACCGCCACCAGCGTGCGGCTCGGGACCGTCACCAGCGACCGGGCGTGGCGTAGGCCGGCCGCGATGTGGGTGCCACCGCCGACCCGGACCTCCAGGAGCAGTCCGAGCGGATCGTGCACCCGGTCGGTCAGGTCCACCACCTCGGTGGAGAACGCCACGAAGTGGGTGGTGAGCGCGGGCACCCCGGCGAGTACGGCTCCGGTCAGGGCCGACCAGATCACCGATGCCTCCATCGAGCCGGACACGTCCACCACCAGGATCAGACGCCAGTCGACGCTACGTCGGGCCCGGGTGGCGAAGACCGGTCGTTCCGGCACCACGACCACCCGCCCGTCGCTGTCGCGGTGGATGTGCGACAGGTTGGCCCGCAGGGTGCGGGGCAGATCGAGCGGCCCGCCCGGACGATACGTCGGGCGGGGGTTGGTCAGCCCGGTCAACGCCGGCCGCAGCCGGGTGGCCAGTGCCCTGGTCAGTTCCGTCACGATCCGTGCCACCAGGGGTCGCAGCCGGGCCAGGGCGGTCTCCGACAGGCCGCCGGCGAGGGAGAGCACGTTGCGGAGCAGTTCCACCGAGGGGCGGACCGCATCCGGGTCCAGTTGGATCGCCGCCTCGAGCCGGCCAGCCTCCACCGCGCGGGCCAGCACCTCCTCCCGTACCCCGGGCCCGAAGAGCGCGTTGAGTTCCTCGGCCCACTCCCGTACGCCGGGGTAGGGCGCTTCCCGTCCGGCCCGGCCCACCCGCTCCGCCTGGGCTCCCTCACCCCGGCCAGCGCCGTAGAGTTCGTCCAACGCGGTGGCATAGCGGGCGGCGGTTCCGGTCAGGCACTCCGGCTGGCGTCCGAGCACGAGCCGCCAGCGGTCCGCCGGGCGCAGCTCGCGGACGCGGTCCGTGGTCCCCGCAGACACCGGTACGGGCGCATCGCCCGTCTTCTCGGCGGAGGGCGTCCCGCCCGGAGAGGCAATGGCCGAAGCCGTCGGCTCGACCGTAGTCGACGAGTCACTGTCGGCTACTGTCGGTTCGGTGCCTGTGGCCGTGCCGTCGATCACCCCGTCGAGACCGAACGCGGACAGTGCCCGGCGGCCGGCCCGATCGGCCAGCAGACGGGACAGCAGCAGGTCGGGATCATCGACCGTGCCGATCTCCGTCGGTGCGTCGCCGTCGTTCAGCCGTGCGTCGACGATCGTCAGCAGCCGTTCCCGAGCGGCCGGGCTGGCCGTGTGGAAACCGCCCCGCAGCGCCGGCAGTCGGGTAAGGAAGTCCTGGTCGGACAGGCTCTCGACCCGATCGAGCAGAGCGTCGAGGGCGGGGCCACCCGCATGCAGCAGTGGTTCGGCAGCGGCCAGCAGCCCGGTCAGGTACTCCTGAAGGTGCCGCCGACGTTCCGGATCGGTCGCGTTGTCCAGGCGGGAGGCGATCCGGGCGGCCAGGGTCGCCGGCTCCCAGCGGTCGAGCAGCACCTGGGCCGCGCCGGCAGCAGCCGAGATCAGCGGCGTGCCCTCGCTGGTGAGCCGGTCCAGGGCAGCGCCCAGCCGAAGACCTATCCGGGTCGTCTCGGCCCGCCGGGCCAGAACGGCGAGGGCCTCGGCATCGGCGACCTCGGTCGCCCCGGTCAGGCCGTCGAGCTGACGTACGGCCGACGACTCCAACAACTCCGCAACCGCACCCGCCCGGACGACCGGATGGGCTTCCGTGTCGGCCGACTCAGCGGGTGCCGTCCTTCCGTCCGACGGCACGGTGTCGAGTGAATCAGTGTCGGGTGAACCGTTGTCAGGTGAACCGTTGTCGGGCGCGGGGAGACCGGGAATGTGGCCGCTGCGCAGCCGGTCCAGAAGCCCGAGCGCGGTGACCGTCTCGGCCAGAGTGCCGCTGGCCGGCACCACCGTCGCAAGCTCGGCCAGCCGCTCGGCGGCCAGGGTTTCCAGCCCGCACTCGGCGGCCGTGGCCAGGCCCTTGATCACCTCACCGGCGGTCGGCCCGCCGTCGGCTGACGAACGTCGACGACGCTCCCGTAGCACCCCCTCGGTGGCCTGCGGCAGGGTCACCCCGTGCAGGCCGACGATGTCCAGCATGGCGTCGGTCTCCGGCGACCAACGCAACCGCCAGCGGGAGGTCAACGCGTCCACCCCGCCGACCCCCTCGGTGGCGACGTACTCGCCGTACCCCACCTCACAGGCGGCCAGCTGGTGCAACGCGGTCTCGCGCCGCCGGTCCAGTTCGGAGCGCAGTGGATCGAGGCGTACCTCCCGGGCGGGCTGCCCTGGTCCCGGTAGCCGCAGGTCAGCAACCAGGTGTGCCACCGCCGGGCCGAGTCCGGAGCGCGGCGTTCCCGGGGCGAGGGCACCGCGTCGGTCACCCACCAGGATGCGTTCCATCGCCCGGGCCACCATCCGGCCCCGACCCAGTACCTCCCCGTGGGCGAGGACGGTCTGCAACGCTTCGACCAGCTCGCCCCGGCCAGGGGCGGGCAGCCCGCGCAGCCGGGCCAGGTCGGTGGCCAGCCGGGTCGCCTCCCGGGCCTCCGCCGGTCCGGCCGGGTGACCGGCGGACCGCACCTCCGCGCAGATCCGTACGACGGACTCCAGCGCCGCCGACTCCACGCGGGTGGGGTCGCCGTCGGCCGTGAACACCGCCTGCTGCCACTGTGGGTCCCGGATGCCGGCGGGATAACCGGAGCGGGCATCGAGCAGCGCGAAGCCGTACGGGACCAGGGAGGTGGCCACCTCGTCGCCAGTGCCGACCGGAGCCGGCGAGGGCTCGTCGGCCACGGACAGCAGCGCGGGAGCGTGGAACGCGCCGACCACCGCCGCCACCCGCCGATCGCCCGCCTCACGGAGCCGGAGCCGCATCCACGCCTCGCGCCGCAGGTCACGGGGCTCAACCCCGCCATCCTCCTCGGCATCGCGGCGCAGCGCCCAGCCGACGAGCAACGCCGCCCGGCGTACCGCCTCAGGATCGGAGCCGGGGGCCCGGGCCTCGACCATCCGGTCCCACATGTCCTCATTGGACCGACCGGTCCCGGCCGCCCGCAGGGCCCCGCCGAACGACACGGCGGCGGGGCCACGTCCGACACCGGACGGCCCGGGAGCAGCGGCCGACCAACCCGGGGCGGCCAACGGCATGTCGCAGGGCACCACCGGTACACCTGCGCGGGCCGCCCAACGTACGGCAGCCAGCTCCGGTGAGAAGTCGGCGAACGGATAGAAGGCCGGGCCGTTCCCACCCGGTAACACACCGGCCAGGGCGACGGGTGCCACGGTCGCCGGGTCGGCCAGCCAGGGGAGCCAGCGGTCGAACTCCGCCGGCAGCTCCAGCAGCAGCACCTCGGGCGCGAACTCGTCGAGCAGGCGCGGCAGCACTGCGGCCAGCGCGGGGGAGTGGTGCCGTACCCCGATCAGGTACGGCACCCGCCTGCTGGCCAACTCCTCGACTGCGCGGCTCGGATCCGCGAGGTCAGCCGGTGAGGACATCGCGCAACTCCCAGAGGCGTCGCCACGTCCGTGCGCCGTCCTCCGCCCGCCGACGTACCGAACTGTCCCAGTAGCCGAGCAGCTTCGCCCCGTCAGCCGGATCGTCCTTGCGTACCACTCCAAGCAGGTGACCCGGCACGAGCGAGAGCACGTCCCGGTCACCCGGGAAGTAGGTGGCGGCCAGACCGAGGGAGGTGGCCACCGCCACCGCCTCCGCAGTGCTCATCACCGTTGACGGACGCTCGACGTCCCAGCCCTCCACCGACCGTCCCTCGCGCAGGTCACGAAACGCGGTGACCAGCACCTCCAGCACCGCGTCGTCCACCTCGAACGGCCGTTGCACCCGGGCCAGGGCGGCATTGGCCTGCCGTTTCACCAACGCGGTCTCGGCGTCGATGTCGGGGATCGGCCCGACCGTCTCGAAGTTGAACCGCCGTTTGAGGGCGGCCGACATCTCCGACACCCCACGGTCCCGCAGGTTCGCGGTAGCGATCACGGTGAAGCCCGGCGCGGCGGGTACGGTCGCATCCGGTGTCCCGGCCAGCTCCGGTACGGCTATCCGCCGGTCGGACAGGATCGACACCAGCGCGTCCTGCACCTCCGGCAGACAGCGGGTGATCTCCTCGACCCGGGCAACCGCCCCGGTGCGCATCGCGGTCAGCACCGGCGACGGCACCAGGGCTGCCGGACCAGGGCCCTGGGCCAGCAGCATGGCGTAGTTCCAGCCGTACTTGAGCTGGTCCTCGGTGGTGCCGGCGGTGCCCTGCACGACCAGTTCACTGGTACCGCAGACCGCGGCCGACAGCAGCTCGGAGAGCATCGACTTGGCGGTACCGGGCTCGCCGACGAGCAGGAGCCCCCGCTCGCCGGCGAGAGTGACCACACACCGCTCGACCAGGGCCCGTTCGCCGACGAACTTGCCGGGGATCACCCGCCGGTCGGGCAGCCCGTCCTGACGGGCCGCCTTGGGCAGGCGGAGTTCCTGGCCGTCGCTACCGGTGATGAAGGTGACCACCGCGCGGGGCGTGAGCCGCCAACCGGGTGGCCGTGGGCCGTCGTCGTACGCGGCGAGGAAGGCCAGTTCCTCGGCGTAGGCGTGTTCGGCCGGGTCGACCTGCCGACGGGGGGCGGGTACGGCCGCCGGGGTGGTGGCCTGATGGGTGGTGCTCATCGGCGCCTCTCTGTGACGAGTTCATCGAACCGGGGTGCGTCACCGTTGCGGACCCGGTCCCAGGCCATGACGAACAGCCGTGGTGCCGGGGCGATCGGCAGGACGATGTCGAGGGCGGTGCCGCCGTCGGCATCGAGGGTAAGCAGCGGGATCTTCCAGCGTTCCACCGGCAGGTGCGGGCTCTTCAGCGCCAACCACCCGCCGGGAAGGAACAGCGACCGGCCGGCCCGGCTGCGTTTCGCCTCGACCACCAGGTCGGTGGCGGCCAGTGCCGCCCGGGCGGCCTTGAGCCGGGCGGGTTTCCACCCGGTCCAGCCGGCCACGTTGCGGTCGGTGGGATTGGGCAGGGCCAGCAGTTGCAGGTAGAGGGTGGCAGCGTCGGCGGTCAGGCCGTGTGTCGTGGCGACCTCCGTGACCAGTTCCGGCACCGACCGGGACGGGTCGTGCGGTGCTTCGACGGCCCCTTCCGTCGTCGGGTCGGCGTCCAGCATGGTGTCGATCCGGTTGCCGAGTACGAGCCGCAGTGCTTCGACGGTTCTGGGGTTGGCGCTGCTCAGCCGGGAGGTCACGACGCCGAGAAGCGGATCCTCGGCCCCGGTCAACGCCGCCGGCCGCAGGTCGACCACTCGCCAACCCGTGTCCGGCGGGAAGAACAGCGGGCCGACGGTGATGCTGCCGGACGGGTCGGTCACCGCCGTGACACCGAGCAGGGCGGCCAATTTCTCGATCTTGCCCTGATCGAGGTACCCGACCCGGAGCCTCAGCTCGGGGTCGGCCAGTCGCTGCCGGAGCAGTGAGACCGCCTTCGGTAGTCCGGCCCGGAGTGCGTGGTTGGCCGGGAGGTGGTAGGCCAGCCATGGCACCGCCCGGGCGATTGCGATCATCATGGATTCCGCCCCGACGCCGTCCTCGTCGGCACGCTGCGTGTGGTTGAGCCACCGGCACGTCTCCGGGGCGGCGATCCCGTGCAGGAACTCGGAGCTGCCCATCGGCGCGGCTGCGCCGGCCCGGTCCAGGGCGACGATCAGCTCGTCGGCGACCGGTGTGCGGTGGCCGTACCGTTCGATCCAGTGGGCGCGCAGCTGGTCCAGGCACGGGCCATCGGTCCACAGCGTCTGGACTTCGGCCGGCAGCAGCATGCCGAGGAACCTCCGCCGTGCCGCGCGGGAGTGCTGTCCCCACGTCTGCCGGGCCGTGTTCAGCTCGGTCGACGTGATTCCCAGCTCAGCCAGCGGGGTGGAGTCCGGCCCGGCATCCTCGTCGGAGGTCGACTGACCGGTGGGTAGACCGGAGATCAGGTGCACTGCCTCGGCACGGCTCATCCCGACCTCGACGGAGAGCTTCCCGACCAGCTCGGGACGCCATGGGACGGGCCCGTTCGTGCGGATCGCACTGACGAAGGCCGCCAGCAGCTCGGGTGACACCGTGCCGAGTTCCAGTACGGTCTCGCCCGTGATCCGAGCGTGGGGTACCGGACCGAACACGCCATCCGGGGCGTAGTCCAGGGCGTAGACCTCGTTGTCGCGGACGTCCACGCGCAGGATGAACAGGCGACGCTGCCCGACCTCGACCACGTCTCCGCGCTGGACGGTGGGTACGGCGTCCGCGATGAGTGTGAGCCGTCTCGCCCGGGCCCCCGGGGTGAACAGGCCACTGTCGACACAGATGTCGAGCAGCTCCAGCAGCGCGTCCCGGTGGACGCGGGTGAGCTGCGGAGATGCGGCCCGGTAGAGCACCGCCGGCAGCATGCCGAGCAGATCGAGCCAGTCCCGGTCCACCCTGTCGAGCACCTCGTCGCTCTCCGGTGTCTCGGTCGGGTGGGATGGATCCTCCGGGGCCAGGATCGAGGTGCGCAGCCGCCAACCCCGGTCCGCCGTCGACGAATCGGGTGCGCAGCTGACTGCCCTGCCGAGGAGGAGGAAGAGCCGCGCCGCGCTGTCCCGCCGGTTCCAGCAGCTGTTCAGCAGGTCACCGACCGCAGCATTGATCAATTCGTCGGCGACCAGTTGCGGTCCCTGCTCGACCGTCGCTGGCACGACCACGGCCTGACCGTCGAGTGCCGAGGCGAAGGACCGCAGCCGGCGAGCGTGTCCGGCCGCCAGCCGCACCACTCCGGCGACCCCCGCGATCAGGGCCGGGTCGGTGAGCTGCGGCAGCGTCCGGGCGACCAGTTCCCGGACGTCGGACTCCTCGGCCAGGCCGTCGGTCGGTCCGGTCAGTTCGGTCGCTTCCGTCAGCAACTCGTCGGCCTGAGCATCGGTGAGGGCGCGCAGCGCTGTCGAGCCCGGCAGGTCACGCGGACGCAGGTAGTGCCAGAAGCTCACGGGCGGAACCAGGCTGGTACCCGCCGCGAACGGGCCGGTGTGCACCCCGACGTCGTACTTCCCGGTCGCCAGGCCGTCCGGTGTGATGACCGTGGCTTCGGAGCTGCGCCACTGCGAGCGCCAGATCACCCCGTGGTCCAGGTCGGAGCCAGGGAAGCGGATCGCCCCGACCAGATTCCGGTGGGAGCCGTCCTTCCGGCTCAGCCGGAATGCCCGGCCGTCCACCGACTGGCCGTACTCGACGTCCTGTGGGGTGACCCGCAACCGCCAGCCGACCAGCCTGTCCCGGATGCCCAGCGGGCTGTCCGCCAGCCCGTCCGGCGCGGTCCGCAGGCTGCTGGCCTCGTTCGCCAGCCAGCTGCCGTCGACCGCACCGTCCTCGAAGAACGACGGCAGGCTCGCCCGCCCCCGCTCACCGGTGGCCGGGTCGTACTCGTGCCAGACCTGACGGTCGTCGACCCTGGTGAGCACCCAGTACGACCGCCCGTCGGTGACGACCCGTCCCACGTGCTGCTCGGAGTGGTCACCGACCAGGAACGGCCGCCCACCGGAGGTCCGTCCACCACCGGGTAGTGCCAGCGACTGGCCGGGGTTCTGGAAGGCACCGTCACCCAGTTGGAACGGGTCGTCCGGGTTGCCGCTCCAGTAGGCCCAGGAATCGGATCCCCAGCCGTAGCCGACCAGCAGTTGGTCGTCGACGTAACGCAGCCGCAGGTTCCAGTAGTACTGCAGATACTTGGCCGGCACCCGCAACAGGTGCTCCATGACGATGCCGTCGTGCCCGACGACCAGGACCAGCCGGCCACGCTGGACGATCAGGTACGGCCACTGTGGGATGAGGTGGGTGCTGTCCTCGTCCTTCGCCGAAGCGATCTCGTCGAGGCGCGCGGCGGCCTGCTCCAGTGCCGGCCAGCCGTACTCGTCGAGTAGACCGGCGCGCAGCGTACGACCGAGCAGCGGAGTCAGGCTGTGGTCGGCGATGCGCCGGGCCGCGTCCGGGTTCACCGCGAACGTCTCCGGGTAGCTCACCGGCGCCAGCCGGCCCAACTGGTGGTGGATCTCGGGCAGTCCCGCCCCGGTTACCCGGTCGGCGAGCCGGGACCACCAGCCCCGCAGGGCCTCGGTCAGACCGGGTACGGCGGTGACGTCCCGCAGGAGCTGCGCATCGGGCTGCTGGCCGTACCGCGACCTGGAGGCCAGCACCTCCTCGACGGCGTCGCCCAGCCGTGTGGCGAAGCGGGGATCCGCGGCGAGTGCCAGGAGGTCACGTCGGCCCGGGATCTGGTCCTTCAACCAGGACCCGACCGGCAGGTTGATGCTGCCGTGCTCGGGAAGCGCGACCTGGACACCCCGGGCCAGACAGAGGTCGACCAGGTCCAGGTCGAGGTCGTGTCTGGTCAGGGTCAGCGGAGCGCCGTCGGCGACCAGGCGGTCCACCATCTGCTCAACCAACGCCAGCAGCGCCGGTAGGCGGGGCTCGTCCCGTCGGTAGCGGCGGGCCCGCTGGTTGGCGAACCGACTGAGCCAGCCGGCGGGCCCGTCCGGGGAGGCGGTCTCCTCGGCAACCGTGTCGGCCGGTGCGTAGAGCGCCTCGGTGGCCCCAGCCTCGGTCAGGACGGTCAGCCAGGCCTCTGACGAGCAGTTCTCGGGCAGCATCCCGAGCAGCCGGCCCCGCAGCTGGGGTTGGCGACGGGCGAGCCCGGCCAGCGGCGCGCGGTAGGCGGTCCAGAACGACTCCGGTGCCAGCAGCAGGGCCGGTGCGGCGACGATGTCCGCGATCAGTCGCTCGTCGGCCTCGGTCTGGTCGAGCTTGGCCTTCTTGGCCAGCCGACGCAGGTCGGTGGGCATCGCCGCGTACGGCGGCAGCCCGCCCAGGGTCCGTTCCACGCAGAGGCGGCGGAACCGTTCGTAGGCGACGTCAGGTGCACACCGGGTGGCCAGGTCCCGGGCATGTGCGCTGAGCGCCTTGGCGCTGAGCGCCCCGGCCAGGGCGAACTCCAGGAACACCGCGTGCTGGCGTTCCGGGTCCACGTCGAGCCCGTAGACCTGTTCGGCCTCGCGGGCCTTGCCGAACATCATCGCCGCGTAGCTGCTGCTGTCGGCAGCCAGGAAGGCTCGCCCCGCCTGCTCGTAGTAGGTGGGGAGGAAGTGCGGAACCGCCCTGGCCAGTTGCTCGCCCAGTGCGTCGAAGCCTTCCTTCGCCGGTCCGATGCGGGACTTCGCCTTCCGGGCGAGCCGTTCCATCTCCTTGACCAGGGCCAGCGCGTGGTGACCGTTGGCCGGGTCGTTGACCAGTGCCCAGGCGGGGAAGCCCAGTGCCTGCTGCCGGACCTGGCCGACCTCGACCACCCGCTCGGGGCGGGCGAAACCCAGGAAGTCCATGGTCAGGTCGTCGGCTTCACCGAGTGCCCGGGGCACCAGCCGGACCACGGTCCGTTCACCCAGTACCGGATGCCGGTAGGCCCGGGCGGTCAGGACGTCCACGGTGTCGTCGTCGCCGGACGAAACGTGGGTGGGCAGTACGGCTCCCGCGTCGAGCAGGGCGTTCGCCAGATCGGTCGTCATGCCGTCCACAGTCTGCTGGCTCACTTTTCCTCCTCGTTCGTCGGTACGACCCGCCCGGCGTAGAGCACAGCCGCCATACGCATGCCCTCGGACCACGCCACCGGACCCACCTGGGCCAGGGGCAGCGTCCGCCCCTCCGGGTTGGTGAAGACCAGGTCTCCGGTTTCGGTCTCGTAGCTGGGATCGTCGGCACCGACCCAGTAGCGTGCCTCGATCTGCTGGCCGGCCTCGAAGATCCGGCAGACGGCGTAGCCACCGCGTACCGGATAACCGAGCGAGGTGGCCCGGCCCAGCAGGTGGCGCAGCTGCTCGAACTTGCCGTCGGAGTACTCGCTGATGTTGGTGCGCTCCGGGGGCAGGTCGGCCGGGCGGACCCAGGTCTCCCGGAACAGCTGCCCGACGGACTGGCGTACGTCGAGGTCCGCCGCGAACTCGCGGAGGTCGTCGAGGTCGGCCAGGAGTACGGGGTGCGGGATGAGCACACGGTCGGCGGTCAGCCGGACACTTTCGCCATCGAGGTTGACCACACCGATGCCGTCCGGTCCGGCGTCACGCAGCAGCCCGACCTCGTCCGGGTCCCAGTGGCCGGCGTCGTCCAACGGTGCGACCACCAGGTCGGCGAGGGTGGTGCGCCAGGCTTCGTCCGGCCACAGCTCGGCCAGCAACGTGGCGGGCACCGGCAGCGAGCGCACCATCCACCGTTCGACCTCGATCCGGCACTGTGTTTCGTGTCGACCGAGCCACTCGGCAAGCTGGCGCAGCCCGAGCGTGACCGAATGGTCCCGAATGCGGGGTGGCAGCGAGCGGAGCACCTTGCCCGAGGCGTTGCGACACAACACTTTTCCGGAGTCCAGGGTGACCTCGTAGCCGTCGGTCACCGCAAGCCAGCTCATCGCAGACATCACCTTCCTGGTTGAGTGCGCACGGAGCGTAGACCAACCGGGCGACACTTCCCCCTTTCCGGGGTCTGATCTGGGGCGACGTCGGTGACGGTCGGTTCATGCCACGGTCGTTGGGGGCGCGCTGATGGTGCGGCGACCCTTCGTGCCCCTAGCATCAGGAGGGTGGACGGTCCGTTACCACAGTGGAGTGAGGACACGTGCGCGGTGTGCCCGGCGCAGGTGCTCGGTCCGGGCGGGTTCGACGTGGTCGGCCGACCACATCGTCGCTACGCCTACCGACCGGGCCGGAACAGCCGGGTCGACGTGACGACCGGCGTTCCGGTGTGCGTGCACCCGTACCGGGTGGGTATGCCACCCGGCCGGTACGCCTCCGCCGGTACGCCGTTGCCGGAGCTGGACGGGCCGCCACCGGCTCCGCCGGCGGACCCGGACCTGCCCGAGGAGCTGGTCGACCTGGAGGGGTGGCTGGTCGCGGTGCTACGCGGCACACCGTCGGAGCAGATGTTCACCGCCGTGGCCCGCGTCGAGCGGGTCGCCTCGCAGCGGTTCCCACCCGGTGAGGTCGTCGCCGCGTTGCGGCGGGTGTTGTCGACGGAGCTGGCCAGGCGGTAGGCCAGTTCCTCCCACCACCCTGCCCGGCTCGGCTCGGCTGAGTGAACTGCCAGGCCATGCCGGCCGTACCCAGCAGGGTCACGGGCAGGATGATCCACCGGTCCGTGGCCGTCCGGAGTACCCGGGTGGGGCGGTCCTGATCCACCGAAATCCCTCTGTCCACTTCGGTCCGGCCCGGGATGCCGATCGGCGGTTCCCGGGCTGAGTCAGCCGGGGCGGCACGTCGTGTGGTTGGAGGATCGTGACATGCGGACCGTACGGCTCACCGTCGGATGGGCCTCCACCAGCCGCCGGGGGAGTGTCGACCAGCCGTTCGGGCGGTGTTCTGCCCGCGCCATGTCCGGAGCGCGGCCGGTAACGCACCAATGTCCCTGCCTGTAATCGTTCCTAACGTGATCAGACTCACGGGCTGGGTATGCCCGAATCGCGGCGGTGTGGTGGCGTCCCTACCCGGCCGGTCGGGTGGCCTCGCCGCATCCGTGGTCGTCGTTTGATTGGTCGTGGCCACCTGCGGATCGGATGGCTGTGGTCGTCGGTCCGTGCTTCCTGCGAGGTGGGACGGGGGATCGGCTGACGGGACATTGTCAGCCAACTTCCAGCAATGCGATTCGAAACCAGGTCTTGACGGGGCCTCAGGTTTGACATTTGATAAATCCCGCTCTCGCAGGAGGTTTCATGTCAGGTCGTAACCGTCTCGTCGCGGCCCTCGCCGCGACTGCTCTTGCTGTCACTGCCGCCGGTTGCACGTCTGAGCCGGAAGAACCGTCCAACGCCACCGCCGTCACCTACCTGACCTCCTTCGGGACGTTCGGTCGGGACGCGTACGCATACGTCGCCCTGGAGAAGGGCTTCTTCGAAGAGGCCGGATTCAAGGTCACCATCAAGCCCGGCACCGGCACCGTCGACGTCATGAAGCTCATCGCGTCGGGGCAGGCCGACTACGGCACGGGCGACCTCGCCGGGGTGATCACGACCCAGGCCAACGAGAACTTCCCGGTCCGCGCCGTGGCCGCCGTACACCAGAAGTCCATGGCCGGCCTCGCCTCGCTCGACAAGAAGATCGATTCGCCGGAGAAGCTGCCCGGCAGCAGCATCGCGGACGCCGCGGGTTCGACGAACATGGTCATCTTCCCGGCGTACGCCAAGGCGGCCGGCATCGACCCGAACTCGGTTAAGTTCGTGCCGTCGTCGCCGCAGTCGTTGCCGCAGTTGCTGGCGGCCGGATCGGTCGACGCGATCGGCCAGTTCGTGGCCGGTAAGCCGCTGCTGGAGAAGGCGGCCGGTGGCAAGACGGTCACCATGCTGCCGTACGCCGACAAGTTGCCCGACCTCTACGGCAACGCCCTGCTCGTTTCCGCCTCCAAGCTCGAAGGTGACCGGGCGCAGGTCGAGAAGTTCACGGCGGCGCTGCTCAAGGGGCTGGTCTACGCGGTCGAACACCCCGAGGAGGCGGCCCAGATGCTCAAGAAGCACGAGCGGACCGCCGACGAGAAGGTCGCGGCGGCGGAGCTGACCGCGATGCGCCCCCACGTCATCGTCGACGGTGCCAAGGTGGGCCACCTCGACCAGGCCCGGGTGGAGCGGATGGTGAACCTGCTGGCCGGCACCGGAACGCTCAAGTCGACGCCCAAGGTCGCAGATCTCGGTGTGTACGACGTCGTCAAGTAATTCGTGACCCTTCTTCGACTCCGCGGTGTGTACGGCCCGGCTGTGCACACCGCGAGGGAGCGATACCATGATCGGAATTCGTAACGTCTCACAGATCTACCGCACCCGGGCCGGTGACGTGGAGGCCCTGCGCGACGTGTCGCTCGAGGTCGCCGACGGGGAGTTCGTGGCGATCGTCGGTCGGTCCGGTTGCGGCAAGTCGACGCTGCTCCGACTCGTTGCCGGCCTGCAGTCGGCAACCTCGGGTGAGATCACCGTCGGCGGTACGCCCATCCACTCGCCCCGGCGGGACATCGGCTTCATGTTCCAGCGGCCGGCACTGCTGCCGTGGCGCTCGGTACTCGACAACGTCCTGCTACCCACCGAGGTGTTCGGGCTGGACCGCCGCGAGGCCCGCCAGCGGGCGCACGAACTGCTCGAACTGGTCGGCCTGACCGGCTTCGAGAAGCGCCTGCCGCACGAGCTGTCCGGCGGTATGCAGCAGCGCGTGTCGCTGTGCCGGGCACTGATCCAGCAACCCCGGGTGCTGCTGATGGACGAGCCCTTCTCGGCGCTCGACGCGCTGACCCGTGCCGACCTGTCGGTCGAACTGCAACGCCTGCAGATGAAGCACGCGGCGACCGTCCTGTTCGTCACCCACTCGGTCGACGAGGCCGTACTGCTGGCGGACCGGGTGGTCGTGCTCAGCCCACGGCCCGGCCGGCTGCACAAGATCATCAACATCGACGTCGCCCGACCCCGTTCGCTGGGGCACGACGGGCACTCCGCCGAGATCGGCGAACTCCGCGCCCAACTGCACGATCTGCTCATGACGCCCGAGGAGGTGGCACCGTGACGGCTACCGCACCCGCAGCAACACCCGCGCGCGCCCGCCGCGACCGTACCCGCCGCCCGCAGCGGAAGGCGGCGCAGAGTGTCCTGCCCGTCCTCGGTGTGATCGGCGCGGTCGTCCTGTGGTGGGCGATCACCGTCGTCTTCGACGTCGAGAGCTTCATCCTGCCGTCGCCGGTGCTGGTGGCGCAGGCCATGAGCGACCAGGCCGGCCCGCTGTGGGACAGCACCCTGGTCACGCTCTGGGAAACGGTCCAGGGCTTCGTGTTGGCGATCCTGGTCGGGGTGCCGCTGGCCCTGATCGTCAGTGTCTCCCGGGTCCTGGAGCGCACGGTCTTCCCGCTGCTGGTGATGCTCAACGCGGTTCCCAAGGTCGCGGTGGCACCGCTGCTGGTGGTCTGGATGGGCTTCGGCCAACTGCCGAAGGTCTTCATGGTCTTCCTGGTCTGCTTCTTCCCGATCGTCATCTCCACCGCCGCCGGGCTGAGCGCCACCCCACCCGACCTGGTCGAACTGGCCCGGTCCCTGAAGGTCAACTGGTGGCAGATGTTCCGCATGATCCGGATGCCGGCGGCGATCCCGCAGCTCTTCGTCGGTCTCAAGCTGGCCATCACCCTCGCCGTGATCGGCGCGGTGATCGCCGAGTTCCAGGGGGCCACCGAGGGACTGGGCTACCTCATCGTCGCGTCCGGGGCCAGCGCCGACACCGCACTGGCGTTCGCCGCGATCGCGTTGCTCGGCGTGATGAGCGTGGCGCTGTTCTACGTCATCTCCGGTGTCGAGCGCTTCTTCGTACCGTGGGCGGAGCGGAAATGAGCACTGAGACAGGTCGGAACACTGTTCCCGTACGTTGGCTCACCGACGCGGTGGCCTCGGTCTTCGGTGCCCTGGGGTTCTCCGACCCGGCCGCCCACGTCGTCGCCGAATCCCTTGTGGACGCCGACATGCGGGGAATCCCCTCGCACGGCGTGATGCTCGTGCCGATGTACGTCGAGCGTATCCAGGCCGGCTCGGTGACCCGGGCCGAAGAGGCCGACGTCATTCGCGACAAGGGGGCCGTCGCGGTCCTCGACGCGGGGCACGCGCTGGGCCAGCTCACCGGCGACCAGGCCATGCGCCTGGCCGTGGAGAAGGCCCAGGCGTACGGGATCGGCGCGGTCACGGTCCGCCGGGCGTTCCACTTCGGCGGCGCCTTCCGCTATGTGGGTCTCGCGGCGACCAGCGGCTGCATCGGTATCGCCGCTGCCAACACCCGGCCGCTCATGCCCGCCCCGGGCGGCGCCTCGGCCGTGGTCGGCAACAACCCGTTGGCGATCGGGGTGCCCCGACCGGACGGCGAGCCGGTGATCCTCGACATCGCCCTCTCCGAGGCGGCCCTCGGCAAGATCCGGCTGGCGGCCGGTGAGGGACGGGAGATCCCGGCGACCTGGGCGACCGACGTCGACGGTCGACCCACGACCGACCCGGCCGCCGCCATCAAGGGCCTGCTGCTGCCCTCGGGCGGTCACAAGGGCTACGGCCTCGCCCTCATGATCGATGTGCTCACCGGGGTCCTCTCCGGCGGCGCGTACGGGCGGCACGTCAACGGGCTGTACGCGGACACCACCGTGCCCAACGACTGCGCGCACTTCTTCCTGGCGCTCGACGTGACGGCGTTCGACGACGCCGACGAGGTGGCCCGTCGGGTGACCGACCTGGCCGACCAGGTGCTGTCGTCGAACCGGGCACCCGGGGTCGAGCAGGTCTATCTGCCCGGTGACATCGAGGCGGCCCGGTACGCCCGCGCGCTGCGCTACGGCGTCGCCCTCGAGCCGTCGGTCTTCACCGGGTTGACCAGGGTGGCGGCCGGGCTGGGCGTATCACTCTCCGAGCCCGACACCGCCGACTGATTCGGCATTCCCGACGACTGACAGGAAGGATCAGGCATGCAGGCCAGTTTTGACGCCACCGGCGACGTTCTCATCGTCACCGGCGGTGCGAACGGCATTGGTGCCGCTCTCGCCCACGCGTACGCGGACGCCGGTGGAACGGCGGCGGTGTTCGACGTGGTGGCGGGGCAGGAACACCCCAGTGGACGGGTGGTCCACCACCTGGTGGACGTCTCCGACCGTGACGCGGTCCTCGCCGCGGTCGAGCGGGTCCGGGCCGAACACGGCCGGATCGACGCCCTGGTCGCCGGCGCGGCGGTCCAGCCCCGCTCCGACGTGGTCGACATGGATCCGCAGCAGTGGCGGCACACCCTGGCGGTCAACCTCGATGGTGTCGTCTGGTGTGCCCAGGCGGTGCTGCCGGAAATGATCGCCCGCCGGTCGGGCACGATCCTGGTCTTCGCCTCCGGGCTGGCCACCGCCGGCCGGGCCCAGGCCTCCGCCTACGCGGCCAGCAAGGGTGCGTTGATCGCCTTCGCCAAGTCACTGGCGGCGGAGGTGGCCGAGCACCGTATCCGGGTGAACACGGTCTTCCCCGGTGTGGTGGACACCCCGCAGTTCCGTCAGGCCAACCCCGCCGGCGGCGAACGTGAGCACTGGGAACGCGCAACCGGCATCGGCCAGCCCGCCGATGTGGTCGGGCCGCTGCTCTTCCTGCTCTCACCAGCCGCGACCATGACCGGGTCGACCCTCACCCGTGACCGGGCATACACGAAGAGCGAGGCGAAATGAGCAGCACGCAGTTGCCGGTGGGCATCGTCGGAGCCGGGCCGGTCGGCCTGGTGACGGCCCTCGGGCTCGCCCACTACGGCGTTCCCGTGGTCATCTTCGAGGAGGACGAGCGGCTGTCCCTGGACACCAAGGCCGGTACGGTCCTCACCCGTACGCTGGAGGTCCTGCACCGCTACGGCGCGCTGGACGACGTCCTCGCCGGGGCCCTGCGCATCGACGAGATCGGCGAGCTGGACCGGGCCACGAACACCCAGACGCTCAGCGTCCGGACCGGCGAGCTGACCGAGGACACCCGCTTCCCGTTCGTCATCAACATCCCGCAGCACGAGCTGGAGCCGATCCTGCGCCAGCGGCTCGACGAGACCGCCCCGGACGCCCTGCACATGGGGCACCGGCTGCTCGACTTCACCCAGCACGCCGACCGGGTCGACCTGCGGCTGGCCACGGCCGACGGGGAGCGGACCGTGCCGGTGAGCTACCTGCTGGCCTGCGACGGTGGCCGGTCGTCCGTACGGGACCAGATCGGGGCCGTCGTCGAGGGGGAGACGTACCAGGAGCGGTACATGCTCGTCGACCTGAAGGTCGACCTGGACGTGGAGAACCCGCGCGACTACCCGTACCTGGCCTACTTCGGCGACCCGCAGGAGTGGATGATCCTCGTCCGTCAGCCGCACTGCTGGCGGTTCCTCTACCCGCTGCCGGCCGGTCAGGCCGAGCCGACGCGGGAGGAGCTGGCGGAGAAGGCCCGCCGGTTCATCGGTGACGTCAAGGTGCTGGAGATCATCGGCACCAACGTCTACAACGTCCACCAGCGGGTGGCCGACCGGTGGCAGGACGGCCGGGTGTTCCTGCTCGGCGACGCCGCGCACCTGATCACCCCGATGTGGGCGCTGGGCCTCAACACCGGCGTGCTCGACGCGTCCAACCTGCCCTGGCGGATGGCCTGGGTGCTGCGCGGCTGGGCGGAGCCGAGCCTGCTCGACGCGTACCAGGCGGAACAGGAGCCAGTGGCCACGAAGGGGTCGGCGGCGATGGCCGCGGCGGCCCGGGCGTACATGGCCCGGCGGGCCGACGACCCGGGGGTGATGACCGACGGCAACTGGGGGAACGCGTTCACCCGAGCCATGCTGGGCGTACGCCTCGACGTCGAGGGTACGGGTGACTGGTCCATGGTCGCCGCCGGCGACGAGCCACTGCCGGTGCTCGCCGGTGCCCGTTGCCCCGACCTGCCGATGTTCGGTCCCCGGGGACAGGTGTACCTGCACGACCTGGTCGCCGACGCCTTCGTCGCGCTCTACTTCACCGACCCGCGTCGGGTTCCGGCGTTGCCGCCGCAGGACTCGCCTGCCCTGCGGCACTACGTGGTGAGCCGGTGGGATGCGCCGCACGACTCGGGACTGCGCGACCGGGCCCTGTTCGACCCGGGTGAGCGGGTGCGTCGCCGGTTCGGCGTCAAGGACGACACTCTGGTGCTGGTCCGGCCGGATGGCCACGTCGCCGCGATCGTCCCGTTCGATCCCACCGCCGGCACCGACCTGGCGGCCGAACTCTACGCCCGGATCACCGGCTGCCAGCCGCCCCGCGACGCGGCCTGAGTCGCCCTGTCGTCACGACACTCGGAAAGGAACCATCCACGATGGACAACTACGGTCACGCGATCGCTCCGGACGGGTCCGAGGTCAAGCTCGGTGCCATCGGCCAGTCGGTGGTCTTCGAGAACGACCAGGTACGCGTCTGGGAGATCACCCTGAGCCCCGGTGAGCAGCAGCCCTGGCACCATCACCTCAACCCGTACCTGGTGATCGCCCTGGAGGCCGCCGACAACCGGATCGACGCACTCAAGGGAGGCGACCCGCGCCTGGTGCACGAGGCGGTGGGTGGTGTGGTCTACCGCGAGCCGGGTGAGATCCACATGCTGACCAACAACGGCACGACCCGGTACCGTTGCCGGCTCATCGAACTCAAGTGCCTCGGCGAGAACCTGGTCGGGGAAGAGGGCCACTGATGGCGGAGCAACCGGTGGTCGTACCGACCCCGCCAGTGCCGGACGGAATCGATCCGCAGGAATGGGCCAACAACCTCTCCGAGCCGTCCAACTACGGCGCTGAGGCGGCGGACCGGGCCCGTGAGCAGCTCGTGCCCGGACCGGACGGGGTCGTGTTGGCCCGGTTCCGGGAGATCCTGCTCCAGACCGACGAGCTGGACTGGGCCGACAAGACGCTGGCCGGCCTCTCCCACAAGGCGCTCTGGCGCAACGAGGAGACCGAGGCGTCCATCTCACTGGTCCGGTTCCAGCAGGGGTCCGGTATTCCGCTGCGGCATTCGCACGCATCCAACCAGTTCATGTTCTGCCTCAGCGGCCGGTACACGTACCTGCCCACCGGGCTGACCCTCACCCCGGGCTCGTTCTACTGGAATCCGAAGGGCAGCCTGCACGGACCCACACTGGCGGAGGAGGAGAGCGTCCTGCTCGAGATCTACGACGGGCCGCACTACCCGACCCAGCCCGAGTGGTACACCGACCCGCAGGATGCCCGCTGACTCGCTCCACCCTTTAAGCAGTAAGGAAATGTCATGCCCAAGCAACAGGTTGTCTCTCCCGAGTTGGCTGCCCCCAACGGCCACTTCGCCCAGGCCACGATGGTGCGTGCCCAGGGGCGGTTGGTCTTCGTGTCCGGGATGACCGCCCGCAACCGTGAGGGCGGCGTCACCGGGGTCGGCGACATCACCGCCCAGACCCACCAGGTCTGCCAGAACCTGCGGGCGGCGATGGAGGCAGCCGGCGGAACGCTGGACGACATCGTGCGGGTGGACGTCTTCGTCCGCAACATGGAGGACTTCCAGGCGATCCACGCGGTACGCCGGCAGTACTTCACCGGGGAGCCGCCGGCCTCGACGATGGTCGAGGTGTCCAAGTTCGTGAACAAGGACTACCTCATCGAGATCAACGCGATCGCCGTGCTCGACGACGGGCAGGACAGCTGATGAGGCTCGCCAGCGTTCTCGATCCATCCGGTACGCGGATCGGCTTGGTGAACGACGACGACACCGTCGCACTGTTGCCCGCGACCATGGGCACCGTCGACGATGTCGTACGGGGTGGTGCGGCCGCGCTCGACGCGGTCCGCGCCGCCTCGGCGCAGGCTGAGGTCGTACCGCTGGGGCAGGTCCGGCTCGGTGCGCCGTTGCAGCGGTTCAACCGGGACGTTCTGTGCACCGGCTGGAACTACTGGGACCATTTCGAGGAGTCGCGCGGTAAGCGCGAAGGCCAGGATCCGGCGGAGCGCCCGAAGCACCCGACCTTCTTCACGAAGGGGCCGGACACCGTCGTCGGCCCGTACGACGACATCGCCTACGACCCGGAGATCTCCGGCAAGTGGGACTACGAGGCGGAGGTCGCGCTCGTCATCGGTACGGACTGTCGTTCGGTGAGCGAGGCGGACGCACTGTCCCATGTGGCGGCGTTCTGCGTGGCCAACGACGTGTCGCAGCGGGATCTGCAACGGGCCCACGGCGGCCAGTGGCTCAAGGGCAAGAGCATCGACGCCACCATGCCACTCGGTCCGTGGCTGACCACCCTGGACGATGTGCCGGATCCGGCCAACATGCGGATCCAGTGCGAGGTAAACGGGGTCGTCCTACAGGACGCGTCGACCGCGCAGATGGCGTTCCCGTTCGCCCGTATCATCGCCGAACTCAGCTGGGGGATGACCCTGCGGGCCGGCGACGTGGTGCTGACCGGGACCCCGAGCGGTATCGGGAACGCCCGCGACCCGCAGGTGTTCCTCGCCGACGGCGATCTGGTGGTGACCCGGGTACAGGGACTGGGCGAGCTACGTAACAGGGTCAGGCTCACCAGGCTGCACTGAGTCGATCAGAGTGGGGTGTGTCCGTTCAGCGCATCGCCGTGGGCATTTGGACATTGGATAAAATGATGTCGTTACGTGGGCCGCGCGGTGGGGAATCGACGGACATGCACATTATCCAGGAGTAGGTCGCGCATGTCTCGCCGTCTAGGACACCGACAGAACCCGCCAGCAGCTCTATCCGGAGGCACACATTGGCAGTGACACATCGTAGAACGGTCCTGAGCGACGTCAGCGATGGCAGCCGAGTGACCCCCGGCGGAGCTAACGGACAACACCGCACGCTCGTCGATTCGGCGACGGCGACCCTGCACGAAGCGATCCTGACTGGACGACTGCCGGCCGGTACCCCGCTCCGGCTCAACGAGATGGCCGACCTGCTGGGCATGAGCATGAGCCCGGTCCGGGAGTCGATCAGGAGACTGGCCGCCATCGGGCTGGTCGAGGTCGTGCAGCACAAGGGTGCCTGGGTCATGCCGTTGACCGTGGAGGACGCGATCGACACCCACGAGACGCGGATCGCGATGGAGTCGGTGCTGATCGAACGGGCGGCTGCCCGGTTCACCCCGGACGATGCCCGGCGGGCTCAGGCGGCCCTGGACGAGCACGTGGCCGCGTCCGAACGCGGGGACGCCACGGCCGCCCGCCGGGCACACACCGAGTACCACTTCACGATCTACCGGGCGGCCGGGTCGCGTTGGTTGCTGCGCGGACTGGAACCGGTCTGGGAGAACAGCGAGCGGTACCGGTTCGCCACCGTCACTCCGACCAGCCAGAGCGAGGACCGGGTTCGGGAGCACATGGCCATCCTCGAAGCGTGCATAGCGCACGACGTGGAGGCTGCGGTGGCCGCCGTGCGGATCCACATCCAGCATGCGGCGGATCGCGTGGTGGCCAAGATGACGGCCGACGCCGCGCCTGGTAAACCCGTACCCAGCAAGCCTGCTGCCAGGTCCCGACTCACCCGATGAAGTCGGGCTGGACCACGCCCGGGAGGCCCTGTGCCGGCCGTGGTCCAGCCCGCTGTTCTCCCGGGTTCTTCTCCCGTTCGGTGAACGTCCCGATGGGCGGCGGCGAGCGAGCCCGATTTATCCAGCTTTAACGCCATTGTCTCCTCGTCGGTGCCGCCACCGACGGGGCTTCGACGGCGAACAATCAACTCTCTAAGGACAGCACGTGCCTGGCATCGACATCCATACCCACCTCGCCCCCGACCTGCGTACGGTCGACCTGCCCCAGGTCGAGATCGACGACAACGCGGTGGCCGTACTCGACGGTGGTCGGGTCGGACCCGTCGATCTCTACCACCCCGAGCGACTCGAGCGGTACCTCGACTCGGCCGGGCTGGACGAGGCCGTGGTGAGCGTGCCGCCGCCGTTCTACCGCCAGCACCTGTCCGCCCCGGACGCGATGGCGTGGACCCGTGCCGTCAACGAAGGCCTGCTGACCGCGGTGGCCGACCGACCCCGGCTCACCCCCCTGGCCTACCTCCCGCTCGAACACCCGGAGGTGGCCGCCGTCGAATACGAACGCATCGCCACCGACGCCCGCTGGGCGGGTGTGGTCGGTGCCGCAGGCGGTAGGTCGACGTCCCTGGACGCCGTGGAACTGCAACCGCTGTGGCGGCGGCTCGACGAGGACGGGCGGACCGTGCAACTGCACCCGGCCCACTCGCCGGATCGCCGGTTGGAGCCGTACTACCTGGCCAATCTGCTCGGCAACCCGGTCGAGACGACCGTAGCCGCCGGCCAACTGGTCTTCGGGGAGGTGCTGAGCACCTACCGGCGCATCCGGATCGTCCTGGTCCACTGCGGCGGTTGCCTGCCGACGGTGGTGGGGCGCTGGGAACGGGGACACGCGACGTCCCGGCCGGGCGTACCGCGGCTCTCCGTCACTCCGGCAGAGGCGGTACGGGCCATCTACGTCGACTCGCTGGCCCACGACCCGGCCGTGGTCGACCTCGCCGTGTCGGTCTTCGGGGCTGACCGGTTGGTGCTGGGCAGCGACTGGCCGTTCCCGATGGGCACCGACGACCCGACGGCGGCGGTCGCCCATCGGGGTGCGGAGTTCGCCCGGCAGGTGGCCACCGAAAACGCGTCCGCCGCGCTGGGGCGTCGACTCTGATCGTCGGGTGTCATCCCGCCCCGGTGCCGCGTACCTGGTGGTCCGGTCAGCAGCACCGGGGTGGGGACTGCGTTCAGCCGCTCTTCGCGTTCAGCCGCTCGGCGCGGCGTACGCCGTACCAGACGAGCAGCACCAGCAGCACAGCCTCGACGACCAGTACGGTAACCGCCCAACCGGCGCCGATCCACTCCCGCATCGAGGCGTACCAGAACCGGGCCAGCAGGGTGCAGATCACCACCGCGAAGGCGACGTTCGCGAAGCCGTACACCGCGTAGGCGATCCGGTCCCGGACCTGGTAGCCGGCCACCGTCTTCGGACCGCCCCGGACCAGCCGGCGGTAGAACTGGTAGGTCTCCGACCGCAGGTCACTGAGGTTCAGTGCGTGGGTGAGCATGTAGTAGCCGTCCAGACGCAGGAACGGCACCAGATTGAGCAGTGCGGTGACCGTGCCGAAGAGCAGCACCGCACCGGAGAGACGGTGAGCCGTACCGCCGTCGGCGGCCAGCGCCCAGACCGCCGCGAACGGCAGCAGGGCGAGCAGGCTGACGAAGACCCCGGCGAACGCGGTGGCCACCCGCTGGGCCGGGGGCAGCAGCACCACGTCGTCCACCTTGCAGTACGGGGCCAACATCGGGAACCGCCACATCACCCCGATCTCCTTGACCCGGCCGCCGAAGTGCCAGCAGGTCAGACCGTGGGCGCATTCGTGCAGGAAGATGATCGCCCAGGCGATCACGATCGCCGCCAGGAAGGGCAGCCAGCCCTGCCGGCTCTCGCCGACGGCCTCGGTCAGCCGCCGCCAGTCGTACGCCACGTAGCCGTCCAGGGCCAGCACCGCCAGCAGGGCGGGGGCCACGAACCACTGGCTGAACAACGGTGCCAGCCACGGATGCACCCGGCCGAACAACCGGCCCGGGTCGAACAGCGGGAACCGGGCCTGCAACGGACCCCGTTTGGCCCTGGCCGCGCCGGCGGCGGCGGTTTCGGCGAGCTTCGCCAGGGACCGCTCGTCGGTGGCTCCGTCGAGCAGTTGCCGTCGGTGCAGCATGGTGAAGAGCTGCTGCCAGTTCTGCGGGCCGAGCCGGCGGTCGAAGACGGCGAGGTACTCCTCGGCGATCTCGTCCAACCCGTGCTGGCCATCCAACCGGGACATCAGGAAGTGCTCGCGGGGACCGACCCGGTAGAACCACCCGGTCACCGGATCCAGCACGTGGTGGATCACCACGTCACCCTTGCGTTGACCGGGCCCGAGGACGATCTCCGGCCGGAGCCGAGGACGGGACCAGACCGTGGCCGGCAGTTCGGCGGGCGGGTCCGGGGTGGGCTCTGCCGTGGTGGCTTCCGTGGCGGTCACTACGCGCCGGCCGGCTTGAGCTCGTCGAGCAGGGCGTTGCGCATCAGGTACGACAGGTAGATCTCGTCCAGGATGCTGACGCCGAGCCGGTTGTTGGTCATGTGGATGTACGAGCTGAGCAGCACCGACATGGCCGCGTCGAGGTCCGTGGCGGGAGTCGGCTCGCCACCGCCGCGCTGGAACCACACCTGTCCGGACTCGACCAGTTCCACCACCCGCTGGCGCAGTTCCCGGCAGTGGGCCAACCAGCGTCCCTCGATGCCGAGGGTCGAGGTGACGGTGTCGTCCGCCGCGCTGCGGCGCAGCGCCGCCAGCCGGTCCCGCAGCGAACTGCTCATCCGGCGGTAGCTGTTGTCGAAGCTGCCGTGGTACTCGTCGCTGGGCTCCTGGTAGGAGACCTCCCAGAACCTGCGGTAGTCGTCCAGGAAGTCCGAGATACGGTGCTCGTCCCGGAAGAAGACCGCGCACATCATCATCGACAGTTGGGCGGACAGGCCGAGCAGGACCGGCCGGACGTGCACGTTGGTGGTGGCCAACAGGTCGAGCACGACGTCACTGGACTTCTCGAAGTGCCACTCGGCGACCTCGATGCCGGCCGGTCCGCCGTACCGGCCGAACTCCCGCTCGTACGGGATGTGGGCGAAGCTGTTGTTCGGACGGAACGGCATGACGCCGTCGCCGTACTCGGCGTCCCAGCGTTCCTGGCCGTACTCGGCGAGGTACATCTGCTTGTACAGGTCACCGAGGCCCTCGGTGTCGGTCTCGTACAGCGCCGGCCGGCGACGAAGGAACTCGGCGACGGCCGTGTCGACCTCGGTCCGGACCAGCTCCGGGTTGACGCCGGGAGCGGGCAGCACCCGCAGCCGTACGTGTGGCCCCTCCATCCAGTACTTGATGAAGAAGTATCGCGTGATCAGGCCATCGGCGCGGAGCCGGTCGACCAGGGGCTGTACACATTCGACGAGCATCGGGTTGGCGTTGCTGGCGTAGAAGACGTGGACACTGAGCCACTGGTGGTCGACCGGCGACGGTACGTCAGCCATGTTCGCCCCTTTCGATGCGCATGCCGTTGAGTTCGACGGTCAGTTCGGTGACGTAGGAGCCGGCCCCGCCACGGAGCACCTGCTCGTCCCGGTCGGGCAGCATCTCGTTGAGCACCAACCGGCTGCCGGCCCGCCGCGCCAGGGCGTCGAGCAGGTAGAGCGAGAACGGGCTGTCGAAGTCGACGTAGAGCGGCTTGTGCTCGGGCCGTCCGGCGGGGTCGCCCGCACCGCCCCCACCGGCGCCGTCGACGGCGTCGCCGTCGCTGCGCCGGCCCCCCTCGGCGGTGGCGAACACCCGCCGGGGGAGGTCGTTGTCCCTGCGCCAACGGGCCCAGCTCAGCACCCAGTCCGCCTCGGACTGGTCCGGGGTACGCGCCGGCGGCAGGTAGTCCGGATGCAGCTTCCACATGCGACGTTGCAGCACCAGGTCGCGGTGTCGGATCCGGGGATACGTGGCGATCCCCCGCCCAGGCAGCGGCACCGTGGTTCCGGCCCAGAGGTCCGGCTGGGCCATTCCGACGTAGGCGAAGTTGAGCAGTACCTGTTGCACCTCGGGCAGCGCCATCGGCAACAGGAAGCCCAGGTAGACCGGGATGACCTCGGCGTCCAGTCGGCGGGACCGCAGGACCAGTCGGTCGGCCCCGGCATCGTGGGTGATCACCAGGTCGTCCATGTGGATCTGCTCGGCCTCCGGTCGGAAGCTGATCTCACCGGGACAGACCAGTTCGTACGGCGTCACCGCCGGGTGCAGGTTGAGGTTGGTCGCGTCGTACCCACCCTTGAGTTCCGCCAGTACCGCGCCGGCCGGTTGCAGCTGGGCCAGTTCGGCCCGCAGCCGGCCGGTCAGGTCCTCGTCCTGGAACAGGTAGGCGAACCGGGAGAAGAGCAGCGTCATGCCGGAGTAGATCCGGTTGACCACCACCCGGGTGCCGGCCGCCCCCTCGGCGATCTGCAGGAAGAACGAGCGCGGGTCGAGTTCCCCGAGCCGGTCCGGCACCATGGCGGCGACCTCGGTCATGAAGGCGTCGTCGAGGACCAGTTCGGTGGCGTCGGTGGGCAGGGCGTGGTACGCATCGTTGATGCGCTGGGCGACCTCCATCCGGGCGTCGTCCAACGCGGTGATCTCGTCGAGGCGGAACCAGTTCTCCTGCCGGACGTACCGGTTCTGTTCGTCGAAGGCACGCCGACGCATCGAGCGCCCGCTGTAGTGCTCGAAGAAGTCCTGCTGGAACTCGTGGGCGAAGGTGAGCAGGTCGTCGCAGCGGCCACCGACCCCGTACCGGGCCCGGAAGAAACCCTTGGTCACCAGCCGGCGGGGCAGGTTGATGTCGAAGACCGGCATCAGTCGGGCGAGCGCCCGCAGGCCGGGTAGGACCTCCCGCTCCCAGCGGCCCCGGTCGGCGGTGACCGGGTGTCGGGTGACCAGGGCGGCGTCCTCGTAGACCAGCGTGCGCGGGGCCGGGATCTCCGGCCGGGAGAGGTCGGTGTGGGCGGCGGTGAGTTCGGCCCGGATCCCGGCCAGCGTCTGTCGCCGTCCGGCGATGTCCTCGTCCGGGTAGGCGCTGGCCAGCTGGTTAACCGTGTGCACCCGGTCGGCCAGCCGGTCGGCCCAACCGGTGCCGATCTCCCGCAGCGACGCCTGGTAGTGGGCGACCGGGTCGTCGGCGTGGATGTCCAGCTGCAGGTTGGGTACGACCAGCAGGCCGACCCGCAGCAGGTGGTGCAGGTACTGTGCGACCTCGGCCGCCGGCCGTCGCTCGCTGGTCAGGCGCTCGACCACGGTCGCCAGTCGCAGTACCTGTCCACCTTCGAAGACCGCCAGGATGTCGGCCAGCAACTGACCGGTGGGCAGAACGAACAGCGACTCGTGGATCGACTCCATGGTGATCGCCGCGTCGCCGTCCTCGTTGCTGATCCGGCGGCGGCGCAGGTAGCGGAGCCGGCCGTGCTGGATGCGCCAGCCCGTGGTCAGGGTGACCGGCAGATCGGGGCGCAGCGTCTCGTCGGCCAGCACGATCGCGGACAGCCGGCCGATGGTGGCGAGGTTGAGTCGGGAACCGGCCCGCTTCGGAGTCGGACCGTCTGCGTCACGGATGTCGGCCGCCAGTAGAACGTCGGTGCCGTCGTCCCGGAAGGTGCCCACGTTGACCGTGGTGAGCCGGCTGAACGGGCTGGTCTTGCAGGCGGTACGGAAGGCGTACTCGAGCAGCGAACGCTCCACCCGGCGGGCCCGCTTGCTGGGCGTACCGGTGTCGCGCAGATAGGTGGAGAGGTACTGGTCCAGTGACGGGGAGGAGAGCAGGATGCCGCCGCGCAGGTCGGGGTCGTCGGCCAGCTGCCGGAGGATCGTGCGCCGGTCGGTGAGGTCCCGGTCCAGGATCTGCGCGCCGTCGGCCAGCTCCGCCCGGTACGTGGCGAAGGTCGTCAGCCAGTCACACAGTCGCTCGTGGGTGTCGACGCCGAGCTGGTCGACCGGCCAGGCGGCTGGGTCGGCCTGGCGCGGGGCCCGCAGGTTGTAGACGTCCCGCCGGAGCCGGATCAGCCGTTGGCGCAGTTGGCCGTCGTCCAGGTTGCGGGCCACCGCGTCCTGCAACGCGTCGGCCAGTTCCTGACCGGTGCGGCGCAGTCGGCCCTCCAGGTCGAGCACACGGCGGGTCCAGGCCGAGGTGTCGTCGAACGCCAGCGCGTCGGCGACCTCGATCGGCAGTCCTGCGGTGCGCAGCATGAAAACGTCAGGCATCCGCCAGTGCACTTCGCTGGCCGCTGCCCCGGACCGCATCGCCGTCACCGTCACGGCAGCCTCCTTGTTCGTCTCACTGGCCTGGGTCGCCGGAGTCACCACAGCTGGTGGGACAGGTCGGCGGCGGTTTCCGGCTGTCGACCGAGGAGCAGGAAGAGCACGGTCCGCTCGTCGGTACCGTCGAAGCCGAGCGCTTCGTCCATCGACACGTTGTCGAATCCGAGCACCGCTCCGCACCCGATGCCCTGCGCAGTGGTGGCACAGTAGGCCTGCTGCGCCACGGTTCCCACCTCGGTGTTGAGGATCCGGTAGCCGCGTGGCCCGAAGGCGGTCAGTACCGCGTCGAACCGTCCGGAGATGGCCACCACGGCGCCGACCTGGCTCATCGTGTAGTTCGTCAGGAAGTACTGCTGCTGTAGGAAGGCGGACATGTCCGGCTCCGGAGCGGCCCGGGCGGACACCAGGGCGTGTCGCCGCCCGTCGTAGGCATAGGTTCCGGGGGCGATCCCCTCCACCTGGTTGGCGAAGACCCACAGCCGGGTCAGGCCACCCTCGGGTAGTTCGACGTCGGCCCGATAGCGGCGGCCGGCGTCGGCGAACGCCAGTGTGGTGCCCAGTTGGGCGGCGGTCAGCTCCGGGGGGCGCCGGAACCGACCGAAGCTGCTGCGGCGGTTGGCCAGCACCTGGGACAGCGGCCGGTCGAGTTGGTCGAGTTCCGGTGCGGGCAGCGGCATCGCCGGTCCGGGCAGGTCGGCCGGTGCGGCGGCCCGTAACGCCTCCGGGGCAGGGACGACGACCGGTGCCAGTGCGGCCCGGTGCACCTCGACGACCTGCGGGAAGTCGAGTCTGGTGCGGGACCGTTCGAACGGCTGGTAACCGACCCGGGGACCCGGCACGCCCGGGGCCAGCCGCACCGTACGGCCACCGGCCGCGCCCGGCACCGGGCCGGCGGCGTTGTCGCCATCCGCGCCCGGCCGGTCCGGACCCGGTCCGTCCCCGGCGTCGGCGGACCAGGACAGGGGTACGACCGCGAAGACGCTCTCCTGGTCGGTGTCCAACCCCAGCAGGTCGTCCAACGGTGCGTGGTCGAACGACAGCCGTCGCCGTAGCGGCGTACCGAGCGCCCGCCCGAGCAGGTCCCATGAGCCGAGCAGGGCACCCAGGTCCTGGGTCACCACGTGATAGCAGAAGCTGTTGTACTTGAACGAGTTCTTCCAGAACCTGATGCTGGTCAGCAGGAACTGGTCACCGGCCTGCTCGTCGCCGAGCGCCGCCCGGACGATCGGCGTGACGTCCCCGGTGAGCAGACGTTCGAAGCCGTGGTGACCGGTGGCGTAGTGGTAGATGCCGGGCAGCAGCGGGCCGGACGGGCCGGCCACCCAGTAGATCTCCACCGGGTACATTCCCCCGCCCGACGCGGTGCCCCGACCCCACACGGTGTGGGCGAAGTGCACCCGCTTGGCCATGTCCTGGTTCCAGTTGACCACCAACCGACGGTCGAGCACCCCGTACGACAGTCGCAGCAGGGTCGCCAGCCGGTCCAATGTCCAGCCGCCCTCGGTCGGCGGCAGGTTCCCGGTGAACAGGTCACGCAGGGTGGCCAGCCGGGGCAGGGCAGCGGGCAGCGGTATCCGCCGGGTGCCCGGATAGGTCTTGTGCCGGGAGGGCTGGTCGTCCCAGTCGACCTCGAAGTTGAGGGGTTCCATCGGCGCGCGGCCCCGGCGGAACACCGCTTCGGCGTACGCGCGGACGACGGTTTCGGCGTCGTGTCGCATGACGATGCTCCTAGGGGAAGGGGTGCGGATGGGGGTTGAGGCCGGTTGCGCCGAGCTGGTCCGGGCCGTGCTGCCCACGGGCGATGAACGCCGCCAGGCGCTCGCTGTACAGCACCCGTTGCCGTTGCCAGCCGAAGTCGATCGGTACCAGCGCGGGAGCGACCATGGCCATGGTGTGCACGCCGGCCAGGCTCTGTTCGGGGCAGGTCTGGTCCACGGCCAGCACGTCGCCACCGAGGTCGGCCAACAGGCCGGCGAGGTACTCGACGTCGGCCAGCAGGTCGGTACCGGCCGGGCGGATCGCCAGCCAGTCGTCGTACAGCTCCGACATGGACCTGAGCGGCGGGTCGTCGAAGAGGAAGTCGGCGAACCGCGTCATCTCCGGCAGGCCGTAGAGCAGGGCGTGGTGGCTCAGCTCGAGGACCCTGTCGTAGTCGGTCACCATGGCCCGTACCGCCGGCTCGTTGGCCATCACCCGCTCGTCGAAGCCGGGTACGTAGGACGCCGTCTCGCAGAGCGCGGCGCGGACCGCGTCGTCCGGGTCGAAACTGGCCCCGGCGGCGAAGCAGAGCTGGCCCAGCCCACCGTCGCGGCGGACCGCGACCGCGGTAACCACCGGAACCGGCAGGTCCACCCGGGTGTCGAAGAGGCGTACGTCGTAGCCGAGCCGATCCACCCGGTCGAGCATGAAGTGCACCCGTTCGTCGCGACAGGTGCTCGGGTCGATCTCGGCCAGCCGGGCGGAGCCGTACCAGGAGAGCAGGAACGCGTCCCGTTCGACGAGTTCGAGCATGCCGTGCAGCAGCGCCTCTTCCGGGCAACTGCCGCTGGCGCATCCGTTGGAGCACTCCTGGACGAACTTGCGCTGGTCGGGCCGGCGGTCCAGGTAGTAGACGAGTTGTTCGGGCACCAGCCGGGGGGTCCGGTCCCGCAGTGAGTAGCCCCAGACCCAGTGCATCGGGTCGGTGGGCGAGTAGGGGGCGTAGTAGACGTTGTGCCCCTCGTAGAAGGCAGGGTGGTATCCCAGGCCGGCCGGATCCATGGCGTGTGGCGCCAGGTTGGCGTAGCTGTCGTGGATCTCGGAACGCCTGGCACGGGCGAACTGCCCGGCATATCGTTCGAGTCCCTCCAGCAGGGCGTACGTCTCGCTGCTGCCGTAGCTGTTGGCGTGTCCGCTCCACCACATCTCGTGCAGGTCGTACCGGCTGCGTACCCGGAAGTAGCCGGACACCGGGGCGGTCGCGGTGGCGTTGTAGGCCCGTAGGGCGTTGCCGCCGAGGGCACCGGCGATCGGGTTGCTCAGCGCGGCGACCGGCAGGGCCAGGTCCTCGGCCCGGCGGATCCGGTACGTCGTCGGGGTGGCCTTGGTGCGGGAGGTGAGTGCGATGGCTGCCGTGTCAGCGGTGTCCGGCCGGGGGGCGGCGCAGTCCGGGCACTCCGAATCGACCATCACCTCGACCGTGGTGACCTCGAGGGTGTCCAGCCGTAGCTGGTGCAGCCGACCGATGCCGGGACGGACCGGGGGTGTGGCGCAGGCACGGACGAATAGCTGCCAGAGGGCTTCGAGGGCGAACGGGGTGAGGTAGGGCAGTGGCCCGGCCACGATGACCTTCGCCCCGTGTTCCAGGGCATGGCGTTCCTCGCGGGGGCGGATCGCCTGCCAGCGTCGCTCGACACAGATCGGACAGGGGGTGTCGCGACCGACGCCGGGTGCCGTGCCGGACGGGGTGACACCCGGGGCCCTGGTGGAGACCGGACCGACCAGCGCGGTGACGCCGGACAACCAGATCGGGACGACGGCGCCCCCGGGTCCACCGGTGCCCTCCGGCCCGGTGACCGTCCGGGTGGCGTACGCGTCGGTGAGCCCCAGGGCCGCGATGCGTACGGTGACGTCGCCCGCCCCCGGCGTCGCCCGGCCCGACGAGGGGCCCGACGGACGCGGGTCGTGGGTGCGCAGTCGCTGGTGGAAGACCTCCCCGAGGTGCTTGAGACTGCTGTCCCAGCCGGTGGAGGTGGTACGGACGTCGACGATCATCTTCTGCTCACCTGTCTGGACAGTCGGCCACCGGGTTCCCCGCCGGTCAGGTGACCGGCGGGGACGGTTACGGCGCTGGCTCAGTTACCGCCGCCGCATCCGGTGCTGGTGCTGCTGCTGCAGCAACTCGACGTGCTGCAGCTGCAGCAGCTGGAGCACGAGCAGCTGGAGCTCGACCACGCCATGACCATGGCGTCGATCGCGTCGACCTCCTCGATCTCGAAGGTCTCGGACTCCAGTGCGCGGAGTTCTTCGATGATTTCTGGCATATCGCCCTACCTCCCCTCAGGGGTCTCGTGGTGGCGACGGTGGGTACGATCCGGCCTGGTGTGTCCGGATAGTTCCACCACCATGCTCCGGCCGGAGTCGACCGTCATCCGCTGCCGGAGCTGCGGTGGTTGGTGCGACGGCTGCAGCAGTTGGGGTGCTGCAGCCGTCGTATCCGCCCACGACGGTCGTCCCGGATTCGACCGGACCGGCCCGGGGATGTCCGTTGGTGCCACACCACCACTGGTGGTGCAGTCGAGGCACGCGCGTTACCCGCCGACCAGCGCATCCTGGCCGGCGGTTCCTGTCTTCGCTGCGGCACCACGCCCCATGGCTGTCCCGCCCCGGAGCTACCGGATGGTCCTCCGGTAGATCAGCCGCAGCTCGAGGTGCTGGTGCTGGTGCTGCAGCAGCTCGACGTGCTGCAGCTGCAGCAGCTGGAGCACGAGCAGCTCGAGCTGGTCGCGGCGGCCAGAGCGTCGCCGCCGTCCTCGATCTCCTCGATCTCGAAGGTCTCGGTCTCGAGCTGACGCAGTTCGTCGTTCAGCATGATCGGCATTGTCATTCCTCCTTCACTGGTGATTCGCGTGCCTCCCCGGCACCAATCCGGGGTGGTGGTCACTCGATCGCCGCGCCGCGGCGCCAGAGCAGTACGACGCCGGCGCGTAGCGCCTGGGTCGTGCCGATGTCCGGGGTGGTGGTGTCGACGAGCAACGCGGTGAGGCCCTGGTCGGCCAGGGCGGCGAGGATCTCGTCACTGGTCGTGTCAGCGCCGGACGGCGGGCCGTCGGTCTCCGCCGCCGCGTCGGCCGACGACCCGATGGTGCGTGGGTCGAAGTCGGCCAGCAGCGGATCGCCGAGGTCGGCTTCGGCATGCTCGAAGTGCCGTACCTGCACCAGGCCGACCAGATCCCGTACCGCCGTGAGCTGGGCCTGTCGGGCGGTCAGACCCGCGCCGACCGTCCACAGGGGCGGCGAGTCGGTGGAGCCCCCGGTCGTGGCCAGCACCGCGTGCGCCGGCCGGGCACCGGTGAGCGCGTACACCTGGATGGTCTCCCCGAAGCGGCGGCCAGCCTTGACCGCCAGAGCGAGGTCGTCGTCAGCGGCCAGTGCGGACTCGGCGATGGGGGAGATCTCCGCCCGCCCCCGGGTCACGTCGACCAACGCCCGGTAGGCCAGCGCACTGGTCAGTCCGGCGGCCACCAGTTCCGCCCCGGTCACGCCGACGACGGCCCCGGCCGGGGTGCGTTCGGCATAGCGGTCGCGGTTGGCCGGTGACAGTGGGAGTGCGACGGCGGCGGGCACCCAGACCGGTTCGTCGGTGCCGAGCACCCGGGCCGGCAGCCAGCTGATCCGCCGCCCGGTCCGGTAGGGCACCGCTGCGGTGGTGGTCACCAGCTCCGACCACGGTACGGGCCGGCGACCGGACCGGATGAGCTCGTCAGCCGATGCGGTCACGGCCTCGCGTCGGTCGGCGATCCGACCGACGTAGTCGCGGATCGCCGACCGGTAGGCACCCAGCCGGGCACCCATCACGGTGTCCACGTCGAAGGCGGTGATCTCCCGTGGGCCCGCTACCCCGGGGACCCGGAGCCGGGCGACCTTCAACGGTGCCTGTTCGAGCGGATCGTCGACGAACCGGGTGAAGAGGCCGGCGTTCGGGGAGACCAGTACCTCCGCCTGCTGGTAGACCTCCTCATCGGTCAGCTTGGCCTCATCGGTCAGCTCGGCCTCGGCGGGCAGCGACGCTGACCGGGATCCGGCCTGGTCGTTCGTCGGGTACGGGCCCGGCCCGTCGGTGGCCACCGACGTGGGAGCGTCGCGGCAGACCGGGCAGCCGGGGTGCGGCAGCACCCGCTCCCGGGTGGACTCCAGGGTGGCCGTGTCCAGCAGGACCACCGACGAGACGGTCTCCGGCGGCAGCGCGCCGGTCAGCACGCGGAACACCTCGAAGGCGGCGGCGTTGCCGACCATCTGGGCGGACACCTCGTCGACCGGATCGGACGCGCCGTCCATCGGTCCGATCGCCAGCTGTCGCCACGCTTCGGCGGCTGCGGTCGGGTCGGCGTTGGCGGTGATGCGCAGTTGGGCGCAGAGCCAGCACGGGGCCGCGCCGCCGGCCGTGGTGGGGCCGAGCACGGCACGGCCGTGCTGCCACACGACGGGGATCAGGGGCGTCCCGGCCGAGTGGCAACGGCGGGTGACCGCCAGGACCGGGGCCAGCTGGTCCGGTTCCGCGCAGTAGACGACGGCAGCGGCATCGGAGATGTCCAACGGCTGGTCGCTGATCTTCACGGTGGTTTCGACCCCGTCGGCGCTCAGCCGCTCCGACTCCGGACGGAGGGCGTCACGGTAGGGCGCGGGTTCGTCCTGTGGGTGCAGGGTGATCGTGGCGCAGCCGTTGCGCAGTAGGTTGGTGGCGGTGGCCAGCAGGGTCTGCCCGGAACCGCCGAGCACCACGTGTGCGTCGCGGAGCAGTTGGAACCGGCCGGCGGGGTCGTCGACGAAATGGTCGATGAACTCGATCTGTCCGGCGAAGGCGCGGGCGACGGCCTCGGGGAGCTGGGTGCGGTGGCGGGCGTCCTTGGCGACGCCCCGGGCGGTGAGCGCCCGGATGAGCGTGGCGACCGTCTGTCGCTGCCCGGGATCGAGGCTCGCGCAGATCTGTTCGACGGTGTGTCGACCGTCGAGGTACGGCCCGAGCGTGGAGAGCCAGCGGAACGCCGTCCGTCCCTTGAGGACGAATGCGGTATCGGGACCGCGCAGATAGGCGCCGGCGGGCGCGTCGAGGAAGACCACGTCGTGGCGGAGCTTCGGGCGCATACCCCAGATGTCGGCAAGCTCCGGCGGCGGAATCATCGCAGCTCCTATGCGGACGACCATCGAGTTTCGTAAAGTGCCTACATGGTCCACATGGCAGTCTGGGCCGTCAAGAATATCTTTTTGATTGAACGGCAGTTGACCGTAGAGCGTCCTGATGCTTGCCCTATAGGGCCGAAGATTTTCCAGAACGCAGTGGTGGAGGTCTACAGATTTCACCCCGACACCGCTACCCTGTCCATGCCGTACCGGCGGGCGCGGGGGCTGCCCGGTCGGCCGCATCCTGCCCGAAATAGTGGGATCCTGTAGGTGGCCCGGGTCGTGGTACGACGCGGGGCGTCCGCCGACAGTCGTCGGCTGTCCGGAGCGGGTGGTGGCGGCCGACGCAGGCCGTTGACCAGCTGACGCAGCAGTCAGTTCGCAGTACGAAAGGGCCGGTGAGCGCGGCATGGTCGGGCGATGAGCGTGGATTTCGCCATCCACACCGAACATCTCACGAAGCGGTACCCCGGTGGCGTGGTCGCGGTCGACGACCTCACCCTGCGGGTGCCGGCCGGAGAGGTATTCGGCTTCCTGGGCCGCAATGGCGCTGGAAAGACCACGATGATGCGGATGCTGGTCGGACTCATCCGGCCGACCTCCGGAAGTCTCAGGGTGCTGGGTGGTTCCCCGTACACGCCGTCGACGCTGGCCCGGGTCGGCGCGTTGATCGAGGGGCCGACCTTCTATCCACACCTGTCCGGGCTGGAGAACCTGCTGCTGGTCGCCCGTTACGCCGGTGTGGCGACGGACCGGGTGCACCAGGTCCTGGCGGAGGTGGGGCTGGCGGCACGGGCCGGATCCCGCTTCCGGTCGTACTCCCTGGGAATGAAGCAGCGTCTCGGCGTGGCCGCCGCTCTACTCAAGGATCCCGACCTGCTGATCCTGGACGAGCCGACCAACGGGTTGGACCCGTCCGGTGTGGCCGACATGCGTGAGCTGCTCCGCGCCATCGGGCAGGGCGGACGGACGGTGCTGCTCTCCAGCCACGTCCTGGCCGAGGTGGAGCAGATCTGTGACCAGGTGGCGGTGATCGACGCGGGCCGGCTGGTCGCGCAGGGATCACCCGCCGAGCTGCGTGCCGCGCTCGGCACCGGTGAACTGTTCATCGTTGCCGAGCCGCAGGAGCAGGCGGTTGCCTGTCTCAGGGGGCACCCGGCGGTGGAGGCGGTGACGCCGCAGGAGGGTGCGCTGCGGGTGACGGTCGACCCCACGCTCGCCGGTGACGTCAACCGGCGGTTGGTGGAGGCCGGCGTCGAGGTCCGCGAGTTGCGGCCGGTCCGACACTCGCTGGAGGAGGCGTTCCTCGAGTTGACCACTCCGCACCGGGCCGACCACGCCGCCCATGATTCGACGCTGGAGGGCGTACGATGATCGCCTCGATTCGGGCAGCCCTCTTCGCCGACCGCCGTCGGCCCGCGGTGTGGTCGATCACGGTGGCCTGGCTGGTTCTGGCCCTCGCCTTCGGCATCGGAATCCCGTACATCGTCTACAGCGTCCTCTCCGGTGGGGACGATCCGGCGGCTGCCCAGGCGATCCTGGAGGCCCTGCTGCCGGCCCAGTTGGTACCGACCGGCATCGCCCTCTTTCCGCTCTTCGGTGGGGCGATCGTGGTGATCCTCGGCGCGCTGGTGGTGGGTAACGAGTACCGCTGGGGGACCCTGAACCTGATCTTCACCCAACGTCCCCGACGGGTGCAGGTGCTCGGTGGGCACGCGGTCGCGCTGGCGTTGCTGACGCTCATCCTGTCGGTCGCCACCTTCGTGGTGGTCGCGATCGCCACCGCGGTCCTGGCGGCGGTGGAGGGCCAGGCGGCGAACTGGCCGTCGGTCGGGGCGATCGTGCGGGCGGTGGCCGCCGCCTGGTTGATCTGTACCGCGCACGCCTGCCTCGGTTACTTTCTCGCGATCGTCTTCCGTAACACGGCGACTGCGATCGCCATCGGGCTGCTCTGGACCCTGGTGATCGAGAACGCGGTCAGCGGCATGGCCCTGGTGCTGACCCCCTTCGAGTACGTGCAGAAGCTGCTGTTGGCGCCGAGTTCCGGGGCCCTGGCCGGTGCGCTCGGAGCACCGTCCCAGTTCGAGGGGGGCACTCCCGGGGTGGTCGCGTCGTCGAACGGCTGGCTGCCGATGCTGGTGCTGATCGGTTACATCGTTGTCACGCTTGGTGCCGCACTCTGGGTGGCCGACCGTCGCGACGTCAGCTGAGCGGCGAGGGAGGAGACGACGATGGATTTCCTACTGGCGTTTGTCGTTGCCGGGTTGGCAGCCACCGGGGGCTGGCTGGTCTGGGGGGCCGGGCGTTTCCTGTCGACCTGGCGTCGTCGGCGTCACGAGCTGCGTCTGGCCCGGATCCGTGCAACAGCGGAAATACAGCAAAAAGAGAGGGAGCTCGATCTGCGCGAGCGCGAGTTGGCCAATGAGACCTATCAGGACTTTGTTCGGCGGCATCCGGAAGTGTGCTGATTGATTCGGCATCGCCGTCGATGTGTCGCTTTTTGTGGACTTGTTGGTAGGTGTTCGTTGCCTATCTGGGTTGCCCTGGAGGAGTGTCGCTTGTGGTGACTAAGATGGTGCGCGGCGTGCTGGCAGCGTTCAGCCCTTGTGTATGACTTGCCGTGTGACTGGTCGAACAGGCAAGATCCTTCGGGCAAACGGATGATCCTCCGTAAGATTTTCGGCTCAACCTGGCTTTCTGTGATCCCGGTCACATAGTTGAAGCCTTACGCTTCCTTCCACTTTAGAAAGCCTGGGGGAACTTCATGACTGCGCGTCTTCGCGATGGATGTCGCACGCCCGTGGACAGTCGGGTGACGTTTTAGTACTGAAATGACGCAGCCGACCACGATTCACCGTTTCATCGAGATCGCTGACCGTCTTCCAGGCGCCCCGGCGATCATCAGCGACGACGCCACGTTGACCTACGCCGAGCTGGAGGCAAAGGCCGGTGGCTATGCCGCGCAGCTAACCAACATGGACGTTCGCCGAGGTACGCGGATCGCCCTGCTCACCCGGCATGGCGCGCAGACCGTCGCGGGAATCCTCGGCGTGCTGGCCGCAGGCGGGGTCTACGTGCCGTTGGACCCGAGCTTCCCGGTCGCGCGACTGTCCCACATGGTCGACGCGGCTGAGGTCACCGTCATCCTCGCCAGCCCCGAGAACCTCGACCTCGCCCGTCAGCTCGGCGGCACCGACCTTCGGGTGCTCGTCGTAGCTGACGAACTGCCGCCCGCCCGGATCCGGCCACCGTCGGTGGACCTCGACGATCACGCGTACGTGCTGTTCACCTCGGGCTCCACCGGACTGCCCAAGGCGGTGGCGCAGACGCACCGCAACCTGCTGCGGGCGGTCGAGAACCAGATCAGCACCCTGGAGATCACCCCGGCCGACCGGCTCAGCCTGCTGGCCTCGTTCAGCTTCGACGCGGCCATACCCGACCTCTATCCGGCGCTGCTGACCGGAGCCGCGATCGTCCCGGTCGACCTCCGGCGGCACGGCGTACCCCACGCCGTGGAAGTGCTGGCCCGGTACGGGGTGACCATCTACCACTCGACGCCCACCGTCTACCGGTTCCTGCTCGACGCGCTGGGGTCGGTCCGCCTCGACCGGGTCCGTGTCGTGCTGCTGGGCGGAGAGCAGTCCACCTACGCCGACGTGCTGCGGGGGCGGGACCGGTTCAGCCGGGACTGTGTCTTCGTCAATGGCTACGGCGCGACCGAGGTGACCTTCGCGGCGCAGTACCGGATTCCGGCCGCCGAGGTGGGGCCGGAACACACCGGGCCGTTGCCGATCGGGGTCGCGCTGCCAGGCTACGAGCTCACGGTACTGGCGGACACGGGTGAGATCGCCATCCACAGCCGGTACCTGATCTCCGGCTACCTGCACCAGGAGAGCGACCGGTTCTCGGTCGGGCCCGATGGACGAGGTCGGTACCGGACCGGAGATCTGGGGCAGCTGCGTTCCGACGGCAACCTGGTCTGCCTCGGTCGACTCGACCGGCAGGTCAAGATCCGTGGGTACCGGGTGGAACTGACCGAGATCGAGTCGATCCTCGGTCACCGGTCCGAAGTGGCCGGCGTACGGGCGATCGCCCGGGACGGCCAGTTGCTGGCCTACGTCCGGCTGAAACCGGGAACCAGCGATGCCGACCCGGCGCGACTACGCCAGGCGCTGGCCGAGCGGCTTCCGGACTACGCCCTGCCCCGGGCGGTGGTCGTGGTCGACGAGTTCCCGCTGACCGTCACCGGCAAGATCGACGAGCGGGCCCTGCCGGACCCGTCGACCGCCACGCCACAGCCGGCCGAGTCGCCGATGACCGGCACCGAGCAGAAGGTGCACGACGTCTGGTGCGCCGTGCTCGGCGTCGATCGGGTCAGGCACACCGACAGTTTCTTCGACCTCGGTGGGCACTCGTTGCAGCTCGGTCAGGTCCAGCAGCGACTGGTCACCGAGTTCGGGACACCGGTGCCGATCCTGCGGCTGTTCGAGCACCCGACCGTCGCCGCGCAGGCCGGATTCCTCGACGGTCTGGTCGCCCCCGGATCGCCGACGGGGTCGACGATGCCAGCGGGGTCGACGACGCCGGCCGGACCATCCATCAGCCCGGCCGGTGCGTCCGTCCGGCCGACCAGCGTTCCGGCGTCCCTGTCCGGATCGTCGGGGGGAGGACCGGAGCCGGTGCGCGAATACACGGGCGACGAGATCGCCGTGATCGGTCTTGCCGGCCGGTTCCCCGGGGCGGCGGACGTGTCCACGCTGTGGCAGAACCTCTGCGCGGGCGTGGACTCCATCCACGACTACACCGACAGCGAACTCGCCGAACTCGGGATCGGGCCGAAGCTACGCGCCGACCCGCGACACGTACGGGCTGGCGGCCACCTGGCCGGTGTCGCCGACTTCGACGCCGGGTTCTTCTCCTTCCAGGCGGAGGAGGCCAGGCGTACCGACCCGCAGCACCGGCTGTTCCTGGAGGCGTCCTGGGAGGCGCTCGAGGACGCCGGGCACGACCCGACCCGGTTCTCCGGAGAGGTCGGTGTCTTCGCGGCCACCTCGGTGAACCGGTACTTCCTCTTTCATCTGATGGACAATCCGGCCGTCGTGGGTGAGGTCGACCCGGACGACTGGGAGGCCCGGATTCTGGCCCGCCAGTTCACCGACCACCTGCCGGGGCAGGTCGCCTACCGGCTCGGTCTGTCCGGTCCGGCGGTCGCGGTGCAGAGCGCCTGTTCCAGCTCGCTGGTCGCGGTCTGCTCGGCCGCGCAGAGCCTGCTCGACTACCAGTGCGACATCGCGCTGGCCGGTGGAGTCAGCGTCACCTCGCCGCGCTACCGGTACACCGCCGGTGGGATGGCGTCGGCGGACGGCCGGTGCCGCGCCTTCGACGAGGCCGCGGACGGTTCGGGATTCAGCTCCGGGGTCGGCGTGGTCGTGCTACGCCGGCTGGCCGACGCCATCGCCGACCAGGACCGGATCTACGCCATCCTGCCGGGGTGGGCGATCACCAACGACGGTGCCACCCGGGCCGGCTTCGCCGTGCCCAGTCCCGCCGGTCAGGCCTCGGCGGTTGCCGGGGCACTGGCCGCCGCCGACATCGCCGCGGACGAGGTGTGCCTGATAGAAGCCCACGGCAGCGGTACGCCGCTGGGCGATGCGATCGAGGTGTCCGCACTCAACGAGGTGTACGGCGACGTCGGGCGAGGCGATCTCTGCGCGCTCGGATCGATCAAGACCAACATCGGCCACCTCGACGCGGGTGCCGGGGTGGCCGGGCTGATCAAGGCCGTCCTCGCGGTACACCACGGCGTGATCCCGCCGAACCTGCACTTCAACCGGGCACATCCGGAGGTCGATCTCGCGGCCGGCCCGTTCTACGTACCGACCAAGGTGCACGACTGGCCGGACGTCGACCGGCGGGTGGCCGGGGTCAGCTCCTTCGGCATGGGCGGCACCAATGCGCACGTGCTCGTGGAACAACCGCCAGCTGTCGAGCCGGCCACTGCTCCATCGGCTGCCAGCGGTGCCGCAGCGGACGGCTATCCGCTGCCTATCTCCGCCCGTACCCCGGCCGCACTGCGGGCCGCCATCGGGCGGCTCCGGCAGCATCTGGTGACCGAGTCGCCCGCGCTGGCCGATGTCGCCCACACCCTGGTCACCGGACGGCACGCCTTCGACTGCCGGGCGGTGGTCGTCTGCGGCAACCTCACCGACGCCGTCGCCGGACTGGACGCGCTGCTCGACTCGGACAGCCGGCTGGCGGGTACCCCCGGGGAACTGCTCGACCTCGGTGCACGTTGGGTGGCTGGCGGCGACGTCGACTGGCCCGCATCCGCCGACGGATCAGCTCGACGGATCCGGCTTCCCACGTACCCCTTCCAACGCAGCAGGTATTGGATCGACCCTCCCACTAAGGAACTTCCATAATGAACTGGTTCGTCTCCACGGACCCTGGACCCACCGCTGCGACACAACTGTTCTGCCTTCCGTACGCCGGGGCAGGGGCCAGTGTGTTCCGTGGCTGGCAGGCCGAGATCGGCAACGACGTCGAGGTGCTGCCCGTCCAGTTGCCCGGGCGGGAACACCGGATCATGGAAGATCCGGAGTTCGCCGTCGCCGATGTCGCGGCCGCCATCGCCGAGCGTGCCGACCGCCCGTACGCCATCTACGGACACTCGATGGGGGGCCGCGTCGGCTTCGAGGTGATCCGCGAGTTGCGGCGTACCGGAGCTGCACTGCCCGTCCGGCTCTACGTCGGCGGGGCCAGGGCACCGCACGTGAACTCCACCAGCCTCTTCGACGGGCTGTCCAAGGTGGACGACGATGAGCTGCTCCGGCGGCTGGCCGACAGCGGCTCGCTGCCGCCCGAGGTGCTGGCCAACTCCGAGCTGGTGGAGCTGCTGCTGCCCCTGCTGCGGGCCGACTTCGGTCGGGTCGACAGCTACACCTACCAGCCGGAGGAGCCGCTGCCGATGCCGATCGTGGCGTTCTCCGGCCGGCAGGACCGGGCGGTGTCGCTGGCCGAGAGCCAGGCCTGGGCCGAGCACACCGCCGGCGGTTTCACCCTGTACGAGCTGGACGCCGGCCACTTCTTCCTGCACGACGTCAAGGCCGAGCTGATCGGCCTGCTGCGGGCCGACCTGGTCGGTCAGCGTACGGCCGACCGAGGCGCGGCCGGTCAGCGTACGGTCGGCCAGCACCGGGTTCCGCTGGGCGACACCGGTTGGTCGGTGTGGCGGGACGCCATCCTGCGTAGCACCGGGTTCCCGGCCGACGGACTGAACCTGCTGTCCGCCCCGCAGGCCGCGGCGGCTGCCGACGAGTTCATCAACACCGGCGCCGGGGGCGACCTGTTCGACAAGGAGTTCACCGAGGCGCTGGGCGCCGGCGGCCGACGGCTGCGGGCCATCGCGGCGGACCCGCTGGTCCGTGAAGCGATCACCTGGCAGAACCCGGGTGCGCTGGTGGCGCTCGACGGGTTGGTCAACGGCGGAGACAACGCCCCCCGCAACGTCCGCCGCCGAGACCGGGAGCGGGCGCTGCTGATGTACTGGCAGCGCTACTGCGGTAAGAACGAAACGGTCGGGTTCTTCGGTCCGAGCTGCTGGGTGACCATCGACCCGGAGACACCGCAGCCGGTGGTCGCCACCCCCGGGACCGGCCTGGTCCGGCGTCGCTGGGTGCCGTTCGAGTCCTGGGCGCTGTCCGCGTACGCGGACACGCTCAACGCCGACCTGGCTGTCCGGCGCTGGTGGCCGCCGATGCTGTGCCCGCAGTTGAGCCTGGCGGGCCGCGAGGTCCTGCGTCCCGGTCGGCCCCCGGTGGTGGTCTCCACGGTGGAGGCGGCGCTGCTGGCCGCCTGCGACGGCAGGAAGCCGGCCGTCACCGTCGTGTCCGACCCGAAGCTGGGCCTGCGTCGGCCCGAGGACGGCTACACCCTGCTCGACCGGCTCGTCGAACGGGAGCTGCTGACCTGGGACGCGGCGCTGCCGGTCAGTCCGGCCGCCGAGGGCGTACTTCGGGAGCGGATCGCGGCGATCGGCGACGAATCCGTCCGGTCGGTCGCCCTCGCCGGACTCGATCGGTTGAGTGCCGCCCGCGACCGGGTTGCTGCCGCAGCCGGCGACCCCGATGCGTTGCGGCTGGCGCTGTCCGCCCTCGACGGGACGTTCACCGAACTGACCGGCCTGCCGCCCCGTCGGCGCGGCGGTCAGATGTACGCCGGGCGTACGCTCTGCTACGAGGACACCAGCCGTGACCTCGACGCGGTGTTCGGTGCCGGCCTGCTCGACGACCTGGCTGCCCCGCTCGGAATCATGTTGCAGGCCGCCCGCTGGATGGTGGGCGCGCTGCACGACGCGTACGGCGCGGTACTCCGCCAGCTCTACGACGAGCTGCGGCTGGACGCCGGTGACGGCCCGGTGGCCCTGTCCGACCTGTGGTTCCTCACCCAGGGGATGTTCTGGGGGACCGAGGAACGGCCGGTCGACGCGGTGGCCGCCGAGTTCTCCCGCCGGTGGGCCGGCCTGTTCGGCCTGGACACCATGCCGGCCGGTGCCACCAGGATCGACGTAGCCAGTGCGGACATCGCGGCCCGGGTGGCCGAGGCCTTCCCCGCACCCAGGCCCTCCTGGACGACGGGCTGGATGCACAGCCCGGACCTGCAGATCTGCGCCACCGACGTGGAGGCACTGGCCCGGGGCGACTACTTCGTCGTCCTCGGTGAGTTGCATGCCGGCTGGGCGTCGTTCGACTGCGAGGTGTTCACCCCCTCCCATCCCGATCCCGAGCGTCTGCGTACCGCGCTGGCCGAGGACCTGGGCGAGCGGCGGATCCGGTTGTTGTTCCCCAGCGACTGGCCCCGGCGGACCAGCCGGGTCGCCGAGAGCCTGGTCGGCCCGACGGACCGGCAACTGGCGTTCGCGGCGGCCTCCGGCGCCGAGCCGGACCGGATACTGCCCACCGTCGAGGTCACCGTCTCCGAGGTGGATGGAGAGTTGGTGGCGACGGCCCGGGACGGACAGCGGTGGCCGCTGATCGAGATGTTCGCGACCCTGCTGAGCGCACACGCGGTCGACGGGTTCAAACTCGTCGCCGATGCGCCGCACACCCCGCGCGTCACCATCGACCGGATGGTCGTGTCCCGGCGGACCTGGCGTACCACGGTCGGCGAGACCGGCCTTGCCGACGTCGTCGGTGAGCGGGAGCGGTTCCTGGCGGTACGACGGTGGCGGCGGCAGCTCGACCTGCCGGACCAGGTGTATCTCAAGGTGGGAACCGAGACCAAGCCCTGCTATGCCGACCTGACCAGCCCGTTCTACGCCTCCAACCTGTGCTCGATGCTGCGTTCCGCCCGCCGCGACGCTGGCGACGACGTGTCGGTCGTGCTCAGCGAGATGCTGCCGACGCCGGACCAGGCCTGGGTGCCCGACGCCGAGGGCCGTCGGTACTTCAGTGAGCTGCGGATGCAGATCTTCGACGTGCCGGCAGGTGAGCGATGAGCCACCGCTTTCCGCTCGGGGACACCGGCTGGTCGGTGTGGCGTGACGTGCTGCTGCGTACGGCGGGTTTCCCCGTCGCCGGCCTGAGCCGGTTCGCTGCACCGGAGGCGGCGGCTGCCGCCGACGCGATGCTGGCCGGCGACGGCGATCCGGCACTCCTGGACCAGGCCTTCACTGCGGCCATCCGGGACAGCGCGATCGCCGCCAGCGAGATCGCTGCCGACCCGCTGTTGCGCGAGGCGGTCACCTGGCAGAACCCCGGTGCGCTCGTGGCACTCGACGGGTTGGTCTCCGGGGGACCCGACGCCAGTCGTAACAACCGGCGTCGCGAACGGGAGAAGGCGCTGCTGCTCTACTGGCAGCGCTACTGCGGCAAGAGCGAGACGATCGGCTTCTTCGGACCGGTGTGCTGGGCGTCGGCCGCCGAGACGAGCCAGTCGACCGAACTGCGGCCCGGCCCGGCGGTGGTCGCCCACCGTAAGGTGATCTTCGAGGCGTGGGCGCTGACCGCCTACGCCGATCGGCTCGGCGAGGAGCTTTCCGTACGCCGCTGGTGGGCTCCGGTGCTGTCCCCACCTCTGCTGGTCGACGGCCGGGAGCTGATCCGGCCGCTGCAGCCGTCGACCCGTCTGTCGCCACCGGACGCGGCGGCGCTGGCGGCCTGCGATGGACGGACACCGGCGTGGCAGGTGGTCCGGGCGTTGCTGGCCGACCCGGCCCTCGGGATCCGGTCCGAGCAGGACGGCTATCTACTGCTCGACCGTCTGGTGCAACGTGGACTGCTGTCCTGGGGTGCCGGCCTGCCGTTGAGCCCGGACGCCGAGCAGGTGCTGCGGACCCGGATCGCCGCCATCGGCGACGAATCGGTCCGGCTGCGTGTCGTCGAGGGCTTCGACCGACTCTGCGCCGGGCGGGACGCTGTGGCTGCCGCAGCCGGCGACCCGGAGAAGCTCGGCGTGGCGGTGGCCGCGTTGAACCGGGAGTTCACCGAAGCCACCGGACAGGCTGCCCAGCGGCACGGTGGCCAGATGTACGCCGGCCGGACCGTGGTCTACGAGGAGACCACCCGCGACGTCGAACTGGTGCTGGGGCGGGCGGTGCTCGACGAACTCGCCGCCCCGCTGGCGATCGTGTTGCAGGCCGCCCGGTGGCTCACCGCCGAGTTCGGTGCGGCGTGTGAACGGGTGCTGGCCGACCTATACGACGAGCTGCGCGGGCCCACGCCGCTGTCCCTGTCGGATCTGTGGCGACTCGCTCAGGGGCTGCTGTTCAGTGTCGAGGACAGTCCGACACGGACGGTGGCGGCGGAGTTCACCGCCCGGTGGTCCAAGCTGTTCGGCCTCGACTCGCTGCCGGACGGCCTGGCGGAGCTCCAGCTCAGCAGCGCTGACCTTGCCGACCGGGCAGCGGAGGTGTTCGCCGCGTCCGGTCCGGGCTGGCCCTCGGCCCGGGTGCACAGTCCGGACATCCAGATCTGCGCCAGCAGCGTCGAGGCGATCAATCGCGGGGACTTCCTGCTGGTGCTCGGCGAACTCCACCCGGCCTCGACGCCCTTCGACAGCGTGGTGTTCACGCCCTGGCACCACGATCCGGCCACGCTGCGGGCAGCACTGGACGTCGACCTCGGGCCGGGGCGGGTCCGGCTGCTCTATCCGGAGGGATTCCCCCGGCAGACCACCCGCACCAGGTACGGACTCGACTCGCCACGGGACTGCCAGCTGGGTGTCGACCACGCCCGAGGGGCGGACCTCGACCGTCTGGTGTCGATGACGGCAGTGGTGGTGGACGAGGTCGACGGTGAGCTGACGGCCATCCTTCCCGATGGCCGTACCTGGCCGCTGATCGAGGTGTTCGGCCACCTGCTGGGCGTACTGCTGCTGGACAGCTTCAAGCTGCTGGCACCGGCACCGCACACCCCGAGGATCACCATCGACCGACTGGTCGTCGCGCGCCGCACCTGGCGTACCACGGTCGGCGACACCGGTCTGACCAGAGTCCTCGGCGAACAGGAGCGGTTCCTCGCGGTCCGCCGTTGGCGACAGCAGCTCGGTCTCCCGGAACGGGTCTTCCTGAAGATCGGGACCGAGACCAAGCCCTGCTACCTGGACCTGCGCGGCCCGTTCTACGCCTCGGCGCTCTGCACCATGCTGCGTACCGCCGCCAAGTCCGGCGACGACGTGAGCGTGGTGGTCGGGGAACTGCTGCCGGGACCCGAGGATGCCTGGCTGACCGACGCCCAGGGCCGGGGCTACGTCAGTGAACTCCGGTTCCAGATCACCGATTCCGAAACCCACCGGACCAGTGGAGAACCCACGTGACCGAAACCCTGCCAACCGTTGCCGTCAGCGGTGCCGTGCTCGCGTATCCGGACGCAACCGTGCCGGATCTGATCCTGGAGCAGGCCGCCCGCCGCCCCGACCAGGTCGCGGTACGTCAATGGGACGACCAGCTCACCTACCGCCAACTCGTGGAGCAGGCCGCTGGGATCGCCGCTGCCCTGCGCGAGCACGGCGTCGGCCCGGAGACCCGGGTCGGGATCTGTAGTGACCGGCGGCCGACGTACGTCGCCACCGTGCTCGGCGTCCTGATGTCCGGTGGCTGCTACGTGCCGCTGGAGCCGGGCGGTCCCCGCCAACGTGCGCTGGAGATCATCGCCGACGCCGAGATCTCGGTGGTGGTCGGCGACGCGGCGGAAGCGGAGTTCGGCGACGTGCCGGGCATCCGGACCGTCGGACCGATGCCCGCGACCACGCCCACGGCCTGTCCCGCCACCCCCGGCAACACGGCGCACGTGCTGTTCACCTCCGGCTCCACCGGGCGTCCCAAGGGGGTGCTCACCACCCACCGCAACATCATGGCGTTCGTCACCGGATACGCGGCGGCGATGGACGCGGACGAGTCGACCCGGGCCCTGGGCATCTCCTCCCTCGGGTTCGATGCCACCACGATCGACCTGTTCGTCCCGCTCATCCAGGGCGGATCGGTCCAACTCGTCGGGACGCGGGACCGTAGCGACCCCACCCGTCTACAGCGGTTCATCGCCGAGCACGAGGTCAACTGGGGCTTCATCACCCCGACGATGCTGTCCGTGCTCGACCCGGAGGCACTGCCCGGATGGCAGATGGTGATGTGCGGCGGTGAGGCGGTGCCGGCCGCGCTGGCCACCCGCTGGGCAGCGGGACGTCGGTTCGTCGACGCGTACGGTCCGACCGAGTCGACGGTTCTCGTCGTCTCCGACGAGGTGACCGGTACGCCGGAGGACCCGCTGCCGATCGGCCTGCCGTTGCCCAACCACCGGGCGTACGTAATGGATGCCGACCTGCGTCCGGTCGCGCCGGGTGAGGTGGGCGAGCTGCTGATCGGTGGGCCCGGCCTGGCCCCCGGCTACCTCAACCGTCCCGGCCTGACCGCCGAGCGGTTCGTGCCGGACGCCTACTCCGGCCTTCCCGGGCAGCGGCTCTACCGCACCGGTGACCTGGTCCGCCAGCTACCCGACGGCCGGATCGTCTACCTGGGACGTGGCGACCGCCAGGTCAAGATCCGCGGGCAGCGGATCGAGCTGGGGGAGATCGAGACGGTGCTCAGCGAGCACCCGCAGGTGCAGCAGGCAGTCGTGGAGGCGGTGCCGGGCGCGTTCGGGGCGGAGCTGGTCGCGTTCCTCACCCCGGAGACCGCCCCGGACGAGCCGGAGATCCGCGCCTACACCCAGGCCCGGTTGACCAGCGGCATGCAGCCCGCGCGGGTGCTGCGGCTGGCGGAACTGCCCACCAGCCTGATCAGCGGAAAGCTGGATCGGGCCGTGCTGCGGGCGCTGGCCATGGAGACCACCGCACCGGCCGACGACTGGGACGACCCGGATGCCAGCCCGGTCCAGCGGGCCGTGGTCCGGCTCTGGCGACAGTTGCTGGGCTCGACCCCCGGTCCCGACACCGACTTCTTCCTGGCCGGCGGCAACTCGATCGCGGTGATGCGACTGGTCGCCGCCCTCCGGGCCGAGCTGGGCCGGGAGATCAGCGCCGACGACGTCTTCGCCGGGCGGCGGCTGGCTGAGCTGGTCGACCGGATCACCAACGCCGCCCCGCTGGCGACCGCACAGGAGTTCACCACCGGCAACCCGCCGACGCTCTCCCCACCCCAACGCCGACTGTGGTTCATGGACCAGCTCGCCCCGTCGAGCGCGCCCTACAACATCGCCCTCGCCACCCGGCTGCGTGGTGACCTGGACATCGCCGCACTCGGCCGCGCGCTGCGGTCGGTGGCGGAGCGGCACGACGTCCTGCGGTGGCGGGTGCCACAGACCGCCGGGGTGCCGTACGCGGTGTGCGAGGAGCCCAGCGACATCCCCGTACCGGTCGTCGACCTCACCGGCAGTGAAGACCAGGCCGTCGAACTGCGCAACATGCTGGCGGCCGGTGCCGAACACACCTTCGACCTGGCCACCGGACCGGCCTGGCAGGTGACCGTGTACCGGCTCGGACAGCAGGAGCACGTCCTGGCGATCACCCTGCACCACGCGGTCTTCGACGGCTGGTCGCAGGCCATCCTCTACACCGACCTCGCCGAGGCGTACCGGGCCGCCATCTCCGACGAAGCCGTGGAACTGCCCGCGCTGCGCGCCTCGTACGCCGACTATGCGGTCTGGCGGGCCGACCGTGACCAGCGCCAGGGACAGGCCGACCTCGACTGGTGGGTGGCGCACCTGGCGGACGCGCCGACCGTACTCGACCTGCCCCGGGACCGGCCCAGGCCGGCGGTGCAGACCTACGCCGGTGCGGAGACCAGCGCCATGCTGCCCGCGACGACCGACCAGGCCGTACGGCAGCTCGCAGCCCGACTGGGGGCGACCCCCGCCGGGGTGCTGCTGGCCGGTTTCGGGCAGCTGCTCAACCGGTTGACCGGGGTCGACGACCACGTCATCGGTGCGATCGTGGCCGACCGTCAGTTGGCTGCGTTCGACGATGTGATCGGGTTCTTCATCGACACGGTGCCGGTGCGGCTGCGTACCGGTGACGCCAGCTTCGAGGAGTTGGTCCGGCGGGCCGCCGTCGAGCTGCGGGACTCCACCGCGCACCCCGGCGCGCCGCTGGAACGGGTGGTGGACGCCCTCGGTGTGGGCCGGGACACCTCGCGTGCCCCGCTGGTCCAGGTCCTGTTCAACGTCCTCAACTTCACCGACCCGCAACTGCATCTGTCCGGTCTGGACAGCGAGACGGTGGTGGTCGACAAGCCCGGCTCGCCGTTCGACATCACGCTCTACGTGGTGGAGCGGAACGGCCACATCGGCTTCGACGTCGTCTACAACCCCGACCTGTTCGACGCGGACCGGATCGACGGGCTGCTCGGCGACCTCGTCGAGCTGACCGGGGCACTGACGGCGGCACCGGGGGAGCCGGCCGCCGCTGTCGCCACCCACCTGCCGGGCGCCGCGGTGCGGCAGGCCCGGCCGGAGGCGATGACCACCATCGTCGCGGTCGAGCCGCTCCGACCGGTCGTGGCCACCGGCTCGGACGAGCTGACCCGGACCGAGGAGCTCATCAGCGCGGTCTGGCGCGACGTCCTGGAACACTCCCGGTTCGGGGTCACCGACAACTTCTTCGACATCGGTGGCCACTCGTTGGCTCTCGCCGCCGTACACGCTCGGCTCACCGCCGAAACCGGCCGCACCATCGTGATGCTCGACCTGTTCCGGTATCCGACCATCCGTACGCTCGCCGCCCACCTCGACGGGGCGGCGGAGCGGCCGGAACTGACCAGAGCCGTCGAGCGGGCCGCCGCCCGCCGTGGCCGTACCCGTCGTAACCCACCCCGCCGCGCCAGCGGCATCGCGGAATAAGAGGGAACTGAGGATGGAACAGCAGCAGCAGCCGACCGGGGACGCGGACCTGGGCGTCGAGCCGATCGCGATCGTCGGACTGGCCGCGCGTGTGCCCGGGGCGAACGACGTGCGTCAGTTCTGGCGCAACCTGGTCGACGGGGTCGAGTCGCTCACCCACTTCACCCGCGAGGAGCAACTCGCCCAGGGTGCCAAGCCCGCCGAACTGGACGACCCGGGCTGGGTCAACTGCGCGCCGATCGTCGACGGCTTCGACGAGTTCGACGCCGGCCTGTTCGGGATGACGGCTCGGGAAGCGGAGGTGATGGACCCGCAGCACCGGCTGTTCCTGGAGTCGTGCTTCACCGCACTACAGGACGCCGGCTACGACCCGGCCCGCTACTCGGGCGCGATCGGGGTGTACGCGGGCACCGGCGGCAACACCTATCTCCGGGACAACGTGCTGCGCAACCGCCGGATCAGCGGCTCCCCGCACACGGCGGTGTCGATCGCCACCGGTAACTCACCCAACTACGTGGCCACCACCCCGTCGTACCGGCTCGACCTGCGTGGCCCGAGCATGACCGTGCACACCGCCTGTTCGACCTCGCTGGTCGCGTTCCACCTCGCCTGCGAGGCCCTGCGCAACGGCGAGTGCGACATGGCCCTGGCCGGCGGTGTCAACGTCGAGCCGGCCACCGGCTATCTCGGCATGGACGGGTTCACCTCGCCCGACGGACACTGCCGCCCGTTTGACGCGGACGCCAGCGGCACCGTCTGGGGCAGTGGTGTGGGCGTGACGCTACTCAAGCGGCTCTCCGACGCGATCGCCGACGGTGACACGATCCGGGCGCTCGTCCTCGGCAACGCGATCAACAACGACGGCGCCAGCAAGGTCGGGTTCACCGCGCCGAGCATCGACGGGCAGATGGAGGCCATCGCCCAGGCCGTCGCGGTGGCCGACATCGACCCCCGCACCATCACCTACGTCGAGGCGCACGGCACCGGTACCGCGATGGGCGACCCGATCGAGATCGCCGCGCTGTCCGCGGTGTACGGCAAGGACACCAGCGACCGGGGCTGGTGCGGGATCGGCTCGGTCAAGTCCAACATCGGTCACCTGAGCCAGCCGTCCGGCATCGTCAGCGTGATCAAGGCCGTTCTCGCGATGGAACACGGGATGATCCCACCCACCATCAACTACGAGCGGCCCAACCCCGCCATCGACTTTGCCGACACCCCGTTCTACGTGGCGAACACCCTGACCAAGTGGGACACCGACGGGGTGCCCCGCCGGGCCGGGGTCAGTTCGTTCGGCATCGGTGGCACCAACGCGCACGTCGTGCTGGAGCAGGCCCCGGAGTCCGACCGGGTCGGTGCGGACCGGGCGCGTCCCGTACAGCTGCTCCAGGTCTCCGCCAAGACGGAGACGGCGCTCGACCGGGCGGTGACGCAACTCGCCGACCACCTCGCGGACACCTCCGAGGCGGCCCCCGAGTATCTCGCCGACGTCGCGGCCACCCTGCGGGGCGGCCGTCAGGAGTACGAACACCGGGCGGTCGTGGTGGCCAGCGACCTGCCGGACGCGGTTGCCGCCCTGCGGAGCCGGACCCGCCGGCAGACCGGAACAGCCGACGGGTCAGCGCCGAAGGTCGCCTTCCTCTTCTCCGGCCAGGGCGCCCAGTACGCGGGTATGGGGGCCGAGCTCTACCGGCAGGAGCCGGTCTTCGCCGCCGCCGTCGACGAGTGCGCGGCGCTGCTGACCCCCGACCTCGGCCTCGACATCCGCGACCTGGTCCTGGGCCGGGTCGACGACGCCGGGGAGCAGCTCACCCAGACCCGCTACACCCAGCCCGCCCTGTTCGTCGTCGAGTACGCGCTGGCCACCCTGTGGCGCAGCCGTGGCGTGCGCCCGGCGGCGATGATCGGCCACTCCATCGGCGAGTACGTCGCGGCGACCGTGGCCGGGGTGTTCAGCCTGTCCGACGCCCTACGGGTGGTCGTCGCCCGGGGCCGGCTCATGCAGTCGTTGCCGGCCGGTTCGATGTTCGCCGTGTCGCTCGACGAGTCGGTGGTGGTCGACTGGTTGCCCGAGGGCGTCACCATCGCGACGGTCAACGGACCGGGAACCTGCGTCATCGCGGGGGAGAGCGAGCTGGTCGCCACCTTCGCCGAGAGCCTCAAGGGCAAGGGCAAGAAGGTCAGTGTCAAGGAGTTGCGTACCTCGCACGCCTTCCACTCGCCGATGATGGATCCCATCCTGGCCGAGTTCACCGCGGTCATGGCGGGTACGAAGCTCAACCGTCCGACCACGCCGTTCCTGTCCAACGTGTCCGGTACCTGGATCACCGACGAGCAGGCCACCGACCCGGCCTACTGGGCTGCGCACCTGCGTCAGCCGGTACGGTTCGGGGCGTGCGTCGCGACGCTGCTGGCCGAGGGACTCTGGGCGCTGGTGGAGTGCGGGCCGGGCAAGCAACTGGCCAGCCTGGCCCGGATGCAGGTTGCCAAGGGCAGCCCGGAGCAGCGTAGGTTCACGCCGCTGCCGAGCCTGCCCAGCCCCGGTGACTCGACCGGTGACCTGGCCACCTTCTATGCCGCGACCGGTGCGCTGTGGGTGCATGGCGTCGCCGTACGGCAGCCGGTCGACGACGGGACCCGGCGCGTGCCGCTGCCGGTGTACCCGTTCGAGCGCACCCGCTACTGGATCGACCCCGATCCGGAGGAGACCGCACCGGCGACCGTGACTGCACCGAGCGGCCCCCGGCCGCTGGCCGAGTGGTTCGCGGTACCGGTCTGGCGGCAGTTGGCCAGCGACGGGCAGACCGTCCCGCTCGGCCGCTGCCTCGTCTTCGTCGCCGGACCGCGGGGCGCGGCGCTGGCCGACGGGTTGCGGTCCGCCGGAGCCGACCTGGTCGAGGTACGCACGGGGGCACAGTTCGCGTCGACCGACACGGGTTTCCAGCTCCGGCCGGGAGCCCGCGAGGACTACGACGCGCTGGTTGCCGCGTTGGCGGAGACCGGCCTGCCGCAGCGACTGGTCCACGCGTTCGCGCTCGACGGGGCGGCGACCGGGAGCGACATCGACGCCACCTGGCTGGCGCAGGACCTCGGCTTCTTCAGCGTGCTGAACCTGACCCAGGCGCTGGCCGGTGCCGGGCTGACCGCGGAGGCGGCGGAGACCGGTCTGCGGTTGGACCTGGTGGCGTCCGGCATCGGTGACGTCCAGGGTGGTGACCTGACCCGTCCGGAGCACGCCACGCTGGTGGGTCTGGCCCGGGTGCTGCCGGTCGAGTTGCCGGGTATGGCGGTCCGGTTGATCGACGCGGATCCGAGCAGCGACGCGGTCGCTCCGGTCGTCGCGGAACTACGGCGCCCCGACGGCCCGGACCGGGCCGAGGTCGCGCTGCGCGGTGGCCGTCGCTGGGTCACCGGCTATGAGCAGGTCACCCTGGCCGGGGAGGCGTCCCCGGGGGCCCTGCGGCCGGGCGGCCGGTACGTCATCACCGGTGGCCTCGGTGGAATCGGTATCACCCTCGCCGAGGACTTCGCCCAGCGGGTGCAGGCGAAGCTGGTGCTGCTGGCCCGGTCCGGTCTGCCCGCCCGGGAGGAGTGGGACAACCACCTCGCCCTGCACGGCAGTGACCCGGCCGATCGGGTCGGCCGCGCCATCACCGCGATCCGCCGGATGGAAGGCGCGGGCGCCGAGGTCCTCGTGCTGTCCGCCGACGTAACCGACCCGGCCGACCTGCGGCGGGTACGGCAGGCCGCGGAGGAGGCCTTCGGCGGTGTCGACGGTATCGTGCACGCGGCCGGTCTGCCCGGTGGCGGCATGGCCGAGATCAAGGAGCGGGCCGAGGCCGAGCGGGTGCTGGCACCGAAGCTGGCGGGCACCCTGGCCCTGGCCCAGGTCTTCGGCGACCTGCCGATGGACTTCGTGGTGCTCTGCTCGTCGATCACCGCCGTGGCCGGTGGCTTCGGACAGGTCGACTACTGCGCGGCCAACAACTTCCTGGACGCGTACGCCCGCAGTGGGCACGGCTGGAGTGCCCCGGTGCTCTCGCAGAACTGGGGTGGCTGGGCCGAGGTCGGCATGGCGGTCGAGACCAAGGCACCGGCCGGGTTCTCCGGCGTCAGCCGGGACAGCGTCACCACCTCCGTGTCGCACCCGGTGCTCTCCACCCGGGTCAGCTCGGCCGAGCACACCGTCGTGCACGGACTCGTCTCGGCCAGCACCCACTGGCTGCTCGACGAGCACCGTATCGGTGGGGTGCCGGTGGTGCCGGGCACCGCGCACCTGGAGTGCACCCGGGCCGCCGTCGCGGCCAGCATCCCCGCGCCCGCCCCGGGACACGTCGTCGAGCTGCGTGACGTGGCGTTCCTGGAGCCGTTCTCGGTTCCCGACGGTGGGGTGGCCCAGTACCGGGTGGAGCTGTCCAGTGACGACGATGCCACGGAGTTCCAGATCCAGAGCCTGTCCGGGGGGAGCAGCAGGACCCACGTACGGGGATCGGCCGGCTGGACCGCGGAGGAGCCGGGCCCGTCGGTGGACATCCCGGCGGTGGTCGGCCGCTGCCGCCGCATCGACGACGACAACTCGTTCGGTCGGGGCCGGACCAGCATGCTGACCTTCGGCCCGCGCTGGAACTCGCTGCGTGAGCACTACCTGGGTGAGGCGGAGGAACTGGCCCGGATCGAGGCGCCGGAGGTGGCGTTCGACGATCTGGGCAGCTGGGGCCTACAGCCGGCGTTGCTGGACGTGGCCACCGCGTTCGGTCGGGGCCGGGGAGAAGGCACCTACCTTCCGCTCTCCTACGGGCGCATCGTGGTACGCGGGCCGTTGCCCCGGGTCTTCTACAGCTACCTGCGCTACCGGGACAGCTCGACCGACGACGTCGTCGCCGCCGACCTGTCACTGGTCGACGTCGAGGGCCGGGAGATCGTCGCGATCAGCGAGTTCGTGTTGCGCAAGGTCGACCAGGACGCGGTGACCGGCGGACTCGCGGCGGCAGCCGGGGAGACCCCGGCCGCCGACCAGCGGCCCGTCGCACCGTCGGACGACATCCGACCGGTCGACGGTGCCGAGGCGTTCCGGCGGACCGTGGCGGCCGACCTCGGCCCGCAGGTGGTGATCGTGACCCATGCGGTGGCCGACGTCCTGGCCCGGGCCAGCCGGGTCACCACCGACACGATCGAGACCGATCTCGACGCGACACCGACGTCGACGGCCGGGGCGGTTGGCGGGACGACCGCACCGACCACCGAACTGGAGGCGACCCTCGTCGCTGTGTGGCAGGACGCTCTCGGCGTACCGGCCGTCGGCATCGACGACGACTTCTTCGCGCTCGGCGGTAACTCGCTGGTCGCGGTCCAGTTGATCGCCGCGATGCGGAAGGCGGTCGGCGTCCGGTTGCCGATGCGCAGCATGTTCGAGACGCCGACCGTGGCCGGACTGGCCGCCCGGATCGAGGAACTGCGGGCCGCCACGGCCGAGGAGCCGGCCCCGCAACCGCAGACCGATGCCATTCCGCGGCTGCCCCGCGCGTGACCAGTACTCCGCGTGACCAGTACTCCGCGTGACCAGGACTCAAGGAGACGAGTGAGCGACATGACCGCTACCCCGTTGCCGTTGACCATCAAGTCTGACGGCACACCCATCACCGAGTTGATCGCCAGCCGTCGCGCGGAGTTCCGCGCGGCGCTGGTGGAGCACGGCGCTGTCCTGTTCCGAGGGTTCGAAGTTGGTGGCGTCGACGGTTTCGACCAGGTGGTACGGGCCCTGTCCGGTGCCCCGCTGACCTACACCGAGCGTTCGTCGCCCCGCAGCACGATCAAGGGGCAGGTCTACACCTCGACGGACTACCCGCCGGACGAGGAGATCTTCCTGCACAACGAGAACTCGTACCAGGCGGCCTGGCCGTTGACGTTGTACTTCTACTGCATCACTCCGCCGACGACGCTCGGTGCCACTCCGCTGGCCGACGTCCGTCGTGTGTACGAGGAGATCGACCCGGCCGTACGGGAGGAGTTCGCCCGGCGGCGCTGGATGGTCGTACGCAACTTCCACCCGGACTTCGGCACGCCGTGGCAGCACGTGTTCAACACCGATGACCGGGACGAGATCGAGGCCTACGGCGAGAAGAACGGCATCAGGATCGACTGGATCGGCAAGAACGGCATGCGTACCACGTCGGTCCGGGACGCCATCCACTACCGGCCCGGCAGCGACGTGCCCCGCTGGTTCAACCACGCCACCTTCTTCCACGTGAGCACGCTCGCCAAGGACCTGCAGGAAGGTCTCCTGGCGATGTTCGGCGAGGAGGGTCTGCCGACCAACACCTACTACGGTGACGGCGGGCAGATCCCGGCCGACGTGATGGACCACCTCCGGTCGGCGTACCGGGCCGCGTCGACCCGCTTCGACTACCACCGGGACGACGTGCTGGTCGTCGACAACATGACCGCCGCGCACGCCCGCGAGCCGTTCACCGGGCCACGCAAGATCGCAGTCGCGATGGCCGAGCCCTACACCCCCAACACCCAGCAGGAGAAGTGATGAGCGAGCCCCGATTCGTCGTCGTCCGCAACGACGAGGAGCAGTACTCGATCTGGTCGGCCGACCAGGAGATTCCCGCGGGCTGGCACGACGCCGGCTTCACCGGCACCCGGGCCGAGTGCCTGGCACACGTGGACGAGGTGTGGACGGACATGCGGCCCCGGTCGGTACGCGAGGTGGCCCGATGACGCAGGCGTCGCAGCGGGAGTGGACCTTTCCCGCCTCCGCCGCTCAGGAACGGGTGTGGATCGCCAACCAGTTCGATGTCGACTCGCCGGTCTACAACGTGTCGGCGTTCTGGAAGGCCCCGAAGGGGTTCACCAGCGATCAGGTGACGAGCCTGCTCAATGCGGTCGTCGCCCGGCACGAGGCGTTGCGGACCCATCTGCGTACCGAGAACGGTGCCCTGGTGCAGGTGGTCCGCCCCGCCGAACCCGTAACCGACCTGCCGATCGTGGACTTCGGCGGGGTGGCCAAGGAAGAACGCAGCGAGAAGGTCTACACGTTCAGCGAGGAGTTGGCGCGTACCCCGATTCCGCTCGACCAGGCGCCGTTGTGGCGGGCACAGTTGCTGCGCTACGCCGACGACGAGTGGGTGCTGATGGTCGTCGTGCACCACGCGGTGTTCGACAGCCGCTCACAGGTGGTGTTCACCACCGAACTGAACACGCTGGCCGAAGCGGTCGTTTCCGGCTCCGACCCGAAACTTCCGGAGCTGGGAATCCAGTACGCGGACTTCGCCGTGTGGCAGCACGAACAGTTTACCGGCGCGGCGCTGGAGAAGCAGTTGACGTTCTGGCGGGACCGGCTGGCCGACGCCCCGCCGGTGACCGCGCTACCACTGGACCGGCCGCGTCCGTTCCGGATGGGCTACGCCGGTGACGAGGTACGGTTCGAACTGCCCGCCGGGCTGCTCGACCGGGTGACCGCGCTCGGCCGGAGCGCGGCGGCGACGCCGTTCATGGTCCTGTTGAGCGCGTACGCCGCGCTGCTGTCCCGACTGTCCAGCAGTGACGACGTGGTGGTCGGCATCTCCACCGCGGGGCGGGACCGTCCCGAACTCGACGAACTGATCGGCATGTTCGTCAACCCGGTCCCGCTGCGCTGCGACATCTCCGGTGACCCCACCGGTAGCGAGCTGCTCCAGCGGACCCGTGACGCGTTGCTGGAAGCGATGGACAACGGACAGACCCCGTTCCAGCGCATCGTGGAGGCGATCGCGCCGCACCGGGATCCGTCCATCCAGCCGATCTTCCAGGCCGCGTTCAACTTCATTCCCGAGTCCGGTATCGACCCGGTGCTGTTGGGCACGGCAAAGGACGATCTCGCGTTCGACATCAGCACCGAGACCAGCCGGCTGATCTACCGTACCGACCTGTTCGACCGGTCCACGGCCGAGACGATCGTGCGTCGTTACGTACGGTTGCTCGAGGCGATCGTGGCCGAGCCCGGCCTGCGGGTGTCGCAACTTCCGCTGCTGGAGGAGGCGGAGCGGGAGGCCGTTCTGGGTACCTGGAACGACACCGCCCACGCCACGGTCGAGACCACCCTGGTCGAGGTCATCGAACGGCAGGTCCACGCCGCGCCGGAGCGGACCGCACTGGAGTGCGACGGGACGACGTTGACCTACGGGCAGCTCAACGCCCGGGCCAACCAACTGGCCCGGGTGCTGGTCAGCCGGGGGGCCGGCCCGGACTCACTGGTCGCGCTGGCCCTGCCCCGCTCGGCGGACCTGCTGGTGGCGATCCTGGCGGTGCTGAAGTCCGGAGCCGCCTACGTCCCCGTCGACACCGGTTACCCGGCGGAGCGGATCGCGTTCCTGCTCGGCGACGCGGCACCGACGCTGGTGCTGGCCGCGCCGGAGACGGCCGCCCTGGTACCGGCGGACGCGCTGGTGCTCGACGGCACGTACGACGGCGACGACTCCGACGTGACCGACGCCGAGCGGACGGTGCCGCTGCGCCCGGCCCACCCGGCGTACGTCATCTACACCTCCGGTTCGACGGGGCGGCCGAAGGGCGTGGTGGTGGAGCACCGCTCGGTCGACGCCTACCTGGCCTGGGCCCGGCAGGCCTACCCGAGCCTGTCCGGCACGGCGCTGCTGCACTCGCCGGTGTCGTTCGACCTCACTGTCACCGGCCTGCTCGGGCCGCTCACCGCCGGTGGATCGGTCCGGTTGGCCGCGATCGACGACCCGGCCGCCCGGGTCGGTGGCCAGCCGACGTTCCTGAAGGCGACCCCGGGGCACCTGCCCCTGCTGGATGGGCAGTTGTCGCCCACCGGTGACCTCGTCCTCGGTGGTGAGGCGCTCTCCAGCGAGGCGCTGACCGCCTGGCGGGCGGCGAACCCGGGGGTGGCGGTCACCAACGAGTACGGCCCCACCGAGGCCACCGTCGGCTGCGTCGCTGCCCGGATCGCACCGGGAGAAGCACTTCCGGCCGGTCAGGTCACCATCGGCACCCCGGTCTGGAACACCGAGGTCTACCTGCTCGACGCGGCGTTGCAGCCGGTGCCGCCCGGTGTGGTGGGCGAGTTGTACGTCGCCGGTGACCAGCTCGCCCGGGGATACCTGCGGCGTCCGGGACTCACCGCCGAACGGTTCGTGCCCTGTCCGTACGGGGCGCCGGGGCGGCGGATGTACGCCACCGGCGACCTGGCCCGGTGGCGGGCCGACGGGACGATCGACTATCTGGGGCGCAGCGACCACCAGGTCAAGATCCGGGGTATGCGGGTCGAGTTGGGCGAGATCGAGTCGGCGCTGCTGGGCTACCCGGACGTACGCGAGGCGGTGGTGGTCGCCCGTACCGACGACCGGGGCGACACCAGCCTGGTCGCCTACGTGGTGACCTCGGCCAGCGCCGCCGAACTCTCCGCCGAACTGGCACGGCTTCTACCTGCGCACATGGTGCCGACGGCGTTCGTCAACCTCGACGCCCTGCCGTTGACCCCGAACGGCAAGCTGGACCGGGGCGCCCTGCCGCTGCCGGAGACGGCGACGACGCCGAGCTATCTGGCACCGCGTACCGAAGCCGAGCGTCTGGTTGCCGAGATCTTCAGCGAGATCCTGCAGGTGGAGAAGGTCGGGGCGGAGGACGACTTCTTCGCGCTGGGCGGCAACTCCCTGCGCGGTATGCGGGCGATGGCCCGGATCCGCGCTGACATCGAAGTCGACGTCCCGATGCGGTCGTTGTTCAGCTATCCCGTAGTTGCGGATCTCGCCGCCCAGATCGAGCGGCTGATCGCCGCCGAGGTCGACGAGCTCTCCGAAGCAGAGGTGGCCGCGCTGCTGGCGGCGGAAGAGGAAAACACCGAATGACGGACCTGAAGGACGCTGCCCGGACTGCGGCCCGGGACGCGTTGATTGCGCAGCGGCTGCGCAGACGTCGGGCCGAGCCCACTGCCACCATCGTGGCCCGGCCGGCGGATGCGGTCACGCCACTGTCGTACGCCCAGGAGCGGGTCTGGTTCATGGACCAGATCGCCCCCGGCGAGGCGGCGTACCACATCGCCGTACCGATGCGGGTCCGTGGCCCGCTCGACGTCGATGCGCTGCGTACTGCACTGGCCGGGCTGACCCAGCGGCACGAGTCGCTGCGCACCCGGTTCCCGGCCGACGAGGACGGTCGCCCGTTGGTCGTCGTCTCCGACGCCGTCGAGGTTCCACTGCGGATCGTCGACGCCGAGGACGAGGCCGCCGCGCAGGCCCTCGTCGACCGGGCCGTGACGGAGCCGTTCGACCTCGCCCAGGGGCCGCTGCTGCGGGCCCTGCTGATCCGGCTGGCCGACGACGACCACGTACTGCTGCTGGCCAAGCACCACATCGTCGGCGACGGTTGGTCGGTCGACGTGCTGCTGCGGGACCTGATCGGCCTGTACCACGGACGGCCGTTGCCGGAGATGCCCATCCAGTACGGAGACTTCGCGTACTGGGAGGCGAAGTCGCTCGACGGTCCCCAGTCGCGCCAGCGGCTGGACTACTGGAAGGAGCGGCTGCGGGGCATCACCCCGCTGGAACTGCCCCTCGACCTGCCCCGTCCCGCCACGCAGACCTACCACGGCGACTTCGTGGAGTTCACGGTCGACGGCGGGGTGACCGAGGGGCTGGCCACCCTGACCCGCAACAGCGGCGGCACCCTGTTCATGACGCTGCTGGCCGCGTACCAGGTGCTGCTGGCCCGGTACTCCCGGCAGGACGACTTCGCCGTTGGCGCGTCGTCCGCGGGACGGTCCGTACCCGAACTGGAGAACGTCGTCGGCATGTTCATCAACATGCTGCCGATGCGGGCCGAACTGGCTGGTGACCCGACCTTCAGCGAATTGCTGGAGCGGACCCGGCGGTGCGTGCTCGACGGGTTCGAGCACGCCGACGTGCCGTTCGCCAAGGTGGTGCAGGAGCTGAACCTGGCGCGTGACGTCAGCCGGTCACCGGTGTTCCAGTCGATGTTCGTGTTGCAGAACTACGAGATGGGCCGGTTCACCGAGGCGTCGAAGGGCACGGACGTCTCCTTCGAGTGGACGCCGATGGAGCTGCGAGCCACCCGGTTCGACTTCGAACTGCACCTGGTCGAGGTCACCGGTGGACTGTGGGGCAAGCTGGTCTACAACACGGACCTGTTCCACCGCGCCACGGTCGAGCGGATGGCCACCCAGTTCAACGCCCTGCTGCGGTCGATCGTCGCCACCCCGGACGCCCGGATATCCACGTTGGATATCCTGCCGGTCCCGGAACGGGAGCTGGTGCTCCACACCTGGAACGACACCGCCGCCGACTTCCCGGACACGGCGACGCTGCACGGGCTCGTGGAGGAGCAGGCTGCCCGTACGCCGGACGCCGTCGCCGTCCGCTTCGAGGACCGTTCGGTGTCGTACGCCGAGTTGGACGCGCTGGCCAACCGGATCGCACATCGGCTACGGGCCGAGGGGGTGGGACCGGAGACCCTGGTCGGGGTCTGTGCCGAGCGTTCCGTGGAACTGGTGGCCGGTCTGCTCGGGGTGCTCAAGTCGGGTGGTGCCTACCTGCCGCTCGACCCGGAGTACCCCGCCGACCGGCTGGCCTTCATGGTCGAGGATGCGGCCGTACCGGTGGTGCTGGTGCTCGACCGGCTGCGGGACGTGCTGCCACGCACCGACGCCCGGATCCTGGTGCTGGACGACGAAGCCGAGTGGGCGGACCAACCGACCCAGCGTCCGACGCCGACCGCGGGTGCCGGCAATCTGGCGTACGTCATCTACACCTCCGGCTCGACCGGACGACCCAAGGGCGTGCCGAACACCCACCGGGGCATCGTCAACCGGCTCGACTGGATGCAGAAGAAGTACCGGCTGGATGGCGACGACGCGGTCCTACAGAAGACCCCGGCCAGTTTCGACGTCTCGGTGTGGGAGTTCTTCTGGCCGTTGCAGACCGGCGCGCGGATCGTGCTGGCGAAGCCGGGCGGGCACAAGGACGCCGGCTACCTGCGGGACCTGCTCGTCGCCGAGCGGGTGACCACCGCGCACTTCGTACCGTCGATGCTGACCGTGTTCCTCGGTGAGGACGGGATCGAGGCCTGCACCAGCCTGCGACGGGTGATCTGCAGTGGCGAGGAGTTGCCGCTGGCGTCGGCCGTCGACTTCACCGCCCGGTTCCCGGACTGCGGGCTGCACAACCTGTACGGCCCGACCGAGGCTGCGGTGGACGTCAGCTCGTGGCACTGCGATCCGGTGGCGTTGGCCGGGCTGACCAGCGTGCCGATCGGCACCCCGATCGACAATCTGCGGCTCTACGTCCTGGACGAGCACCTCGCCCCGGTGCCGGTGGGCGTCAGCGGCGAGCTCTACATCGGCGGGGTCGGTCTGGCCCGGGGCTACCACCGCAGGCCGTCGCTGACCGCGGAACGGTTCGTGCCCGATCCGTTCGCCGCCGAGCCGGGAAGCCGGCTGTACCGGACCGGTGACCTGGCCCGTTGGCGGCTGGCGAACCCGACTGACGGTCTGGACGACCGGCCGGGCGCGGTGATCGAGTTCCTGGGCCGGATCGATCACCAGGTCAAGCTGCGTGGTCTGCGGATCGAACTCGGCGAGATCGAGAGTGCGCTGCGCGACCAGGACGGGGTCACCGACGCGGTCGTGATCGTGCGGGAGGACGTACCCGGGGACAAGCGGCTGACCGCCTACACGGTGGGCCCGGCGGAGAGCGCGGACCTCAAGGCCGCGCTCAAGGGAATGCTGCCCGAGTACATGGTGCCGAACGCGTTCGTCGCGATGGACGCCCTGCCGCTGAGCCCGAACGGCAAGCTCGACCGCCGGGCGCTGCCCGCACCGGTGGTGACGCGGGAATCCTCCGTCGAACTGGTCGAGCCACGCGACGACACCGAACGGATGCTGGCGCAGTTGTGGTCGGAGGTGCTCGGCGTACCCACGCTCGGCATCGACGACGACTTCTTCGACCTGGGCGGACACTCGATGCTGGCGACCCAGGTGGTGGCCAGGATCCGCAAGGTCAACGAGACCGGACGCGCGGTCGGTGTGATGGACCTGTTCCAGCACCGGACGATCCGGGACCTGGCCGCGTTCATGACCGGGACGGCCGGGGACGACGGGCCACGACGGCTGCTCTACGAGCTGACCAAACCGATCCCGGCCGGGAAGCGGACGCTGACCTATGTCTGTGTGCCGTACGGCGGTGGCAGCGCGATCGTCTACCAGCCCCTGGCCGACGCCCTGCCGAAGGACCGGGCGCTGTACTCGCTGGCGATCCCCGGCCACGACGTCGGGCTCGAGGAGTCCGCGCTGCCCTTCGACGAGCTGACCACCCGGGTTGCCGAGGAGATCCTGGAACGGATCGAGGGCCCGATCGCGCTCTACGGCCACTGCGGCGTGGGCAGCGCGATCACCGCCGAGGTGGCCCGCAAGGTGGAGGCCGCCGGCCGGGAGCTCGAGGCGGTCTACATCGGGGCGATGTTCCCGTTCGCCCGGCCCAAGGGCTTCTTCTCGGCGATGCGTACGAAGCTGGAGGCGCTCAAGAGCAACCGGCACTACGCGGACTGGTTGAAGTCGATGGGCGTCGACACCGACGAGCTGGACCCGGAGCAGGCCGACCGGATCATCAGCAACATGCGGGCCGACTCCCGGGCCTCGGAGGAGTACTTCACCGGACTGCTCGATCGGCGGGCGGAGAAGCTGCGGGCTCCGATCATCTCGGTGGTCGGATCCGAGGACCCGGTGACCGACTACTTCACCGAGCGGTACGCCGAGTGGCAGTTCCTCAGCGACACCCTGGGACTGGTCGTGCTCGACCAGGCGGGTCACTTCTTCCTCAAGTACCGGGCGGACGAACTCGCCGAGATCGTCACCACCGTGCATCCGGCGGTGGTGGCCGGCGACATCACCGCGCTGGAGCCGGAGGCCCGGGGTGAGCTGGCTGCCTGGACGGTACGAGACCGGTGGCAGGCGAATGCCGCCGTGGAGACCGGCCGGAAGGTCGTCAAGCCGAGCATGGGGCGGTTCGTGGCGGTCACGCTCGGCCAGGTGGTCTCGACCACCGGATCGGCGCTGACCGCGTTCGCGCTGCCGATCTGGCTCTACACCACCACCAAGTCGGTGACCAACCTCGGTCTGTTGTGGGCGCTGGCGCTGCTCTGTGGTGTGCTCATGCTGCCGGTGGCCGGTGCCATCACCGACCGGGTGAACCGTCGCCGGATCATGATGATCGCCAGTTGCACCTCCGGTTCGTTGCAGGTGATCCTTGCTGCGCTGCTCTGGTCGGACAATCTCCAGCTCTGGCACATCTACCTGCTCGTGTCGATGAGTCAGGTGGCGGCGTCGTTCCAGCGGATCGCCTTCCAGTCGGCGGTGCCGCAGTTGGTGCCCAAGCGCTACCTCGGTCACGCGATGGGCATCACCCAGTTGTCCAACGGATTCGCGATGCTGATGATGCCGGTGATCGCGGCGGGCCTGCTGGCCGCGATCGGGCTCAAGGGCATCCTGCTGATCGACATCGCCAGCTACGCCTTCGCCATCATCGCCCTGGCCTTCATCCGCTTCCCCGACCTGCTCGGGTGGCGGCCGAGGGAGCGGCTGCTGGTCGCGATCGTCAACGGCCTGCGGTACTCGTGGAACCACCGGGGTTTCCGGTTGATGCTCGGCTACTTCTCGCTGGGCAACATCTTCCTGGCCCCGGCGTTGGTGCTGATCACGCCATTGGTGCTGTCGTTCGCGACACAGACGGAGGTGGCCCAGGTCGCCGTGGCGGAGGCGCTGGGCGGTATCGCCGGTGGTGTCCTGATGTCGCTCTGGGGCGGGCCCCGGAACCGACGGATGATCGGTGTGCTGGTCGGCAACTTCGGCACCGCCATCGGCTGCTTCCTCATCGGGGTGAACCCGTCGGTCATCGCCATCGGCTTCGGCGTGTTCTGGATGGCCATGGCGATGACCACCGCCCAGGGCATCTACGCCACGATCGTGCAGGTCAAGGTGCCGCAGCGCTATCACGGGCGGGTGTTCGCACTCAACCAGACGATCACGTGGTCGACCCTGCCGATCGGGTTCGCGCTGGTGGCCCCGGGAGCGACCGCGCTGTTCGAGCCGATGTTCGCCCCGGGCGGGGCGCTGGCCGGATCGGTCGGCGCGCTGATCGGTGTCGGGCCGGGCCGGGGGATCGGCTTCGCCTACCTGGTCTTCGGGCTCTGCCTCATGCTCGTCACGACGGGTGGGTTCATGATCAGGACCCTGCGTCGCTTCGACACGGAGGTGCCCGACTCCCTACCGGACGATCTCATCGGTGCGCAGGAGCGGGAACGGCGGCTGGCTGAGGCGAAGGTCGAGGGAGAGAAGGTCTCCGTCAGCTGAGTCGGTTGTCATCGGGGTGGGTCGGGCGGGCGCCCGGCCCACCCCTTTCGTTTCCGCCGCAGAACCGCCGCCGACCATCCGGTCGTCCGGAACAAGCCCGTATGCTCCATCCGTATGCGGGAGATCGGTAGCCAGGTCGGGTACTGGGACGGCGTCGGTGCCACGAAGACCTTCACCCACCCGGTGCACCTCGAGTGGCTGGACGGGGTGCGCCGCAACGCCCGGATCCTCGACTACGGCTGCGGATACGGCCGGATCATGGCCGAGTTGACCGCCCATGGTTTCACCGACGTGTCCGGGGTGGACCCGTCGCCCGCACTGATCTCGCGAGGCCGTCGACTGTGGCCGGACCTGCGAGTCGAGGTGCTGGCGTCCCCGCCGACGTTGCCGTACGCGTCAGCGAGCTTCGACGTCGTCCTGCTGTTCGCGGTGCTGACCTGCGTACCCGACGGCGATGCCCAGCGGGCGCTCATCGCCGAACTGGTCCGTGTCCTCGTGCCCGGCGGCCTGCTCTACGTCAGCGACCCGGTCCTTTCCGACGACGAACGGAACCGGGCCCGCTACGCCGCCCATGCCCGGCGGTTCGGCACCCCGTACGGGGTGTTCGCCACCGACGACGGCGTGGTGTGCCGGCACCACGACGTCACCGGGTTGCGGGCTCTCCTGGCGGACCTCGACCGGTTGGACGAGCGCCGGATCGAGGTCGTCACGATGAACGGCCACCGGTCGCCGGCGGTGCAACTGCTGGCCCGCAGACGCTGAAGGTCGCGGTCACCCGTCGATCAGACGGTGGGCCCGGCGGCATGGTGGACCCAAGCCCATCGGCTGGAGCTCGACCAGCGCTTCGCCTTCAGCGACCACTTCGTGTCCCATGTGATCGGCAACGTCAGCGTGCCGCAGGACGGCCGCAAGATCAGGCAAACCATGCTCCCCGCCACGGACGACTGGAAGAGTTGGGCGACCCGGACCGAGTCGTTGAAGCTGCGTGCCGGCACCAATACCATCAGTTACCGAAACGACATCGGCGACACCGGCCACGTCAACCTCGACCGCATCACAGTCGACGAACCTGGGGGTGCTGTGCGCACCGTACTCTTCGATGGAACGAGCCTGGCGAACTGGCGGCATACCGACGGCCGCGAGGCACAGTGGCCAGTGGTCGACGGCGCGGCAGAGGTCTGCTGCGGAGACATCCGCACCAGGGACGACTATGGTGACTTCAAGCTGCACGTCGAGTTCTGGCTGCCGAACATGCCACCGGACGTGACCGGACAGGCACGGGCCAACAGTGGCGTCTACCTACAGGACCGCTACGAGATCCAGGTGCTGGACTCGTACGGGAAGCCGACACTGGCCGACAATGACGCGGCGGCGATCTACCGCAAGAAGGCCGCGGACAGCAATGCCGCGACCGCGCCGGAGACCTGGCAGGCGTACGACATCACCTTCCGGGCAGCCCGGTTCGACAGCAGCGGCACCAAGATCGCTGATGCCCGGGTCACCGTCGTATGGAACGGTACGGTCGTCCACGACGACGTGGCGATCGACGGCCCGACCGGCGGCGGTCGGGCGGAGGGACCGTCCCTCGGTGCGATTCGGTTGCAGGACCACGGGGACAAGGTGCGTTACCGCAACATCTGGATCGAGCCCTTGACGTAGGGCAAGGGGTCGTCGGTTCAAATCCGGCCAGCCCGACAGAGAAAAAGCCCTGACCAGTGGAAACGCCGGTCAGGGCTTGGCTTTCGCCTATGGAGTTCTGAACCTTCCGCCGAAACCCCGCTTACGGGAGTGTGGGTCTAACGGTGTTTCCGGCCTGGCCTGCCGGGCGTTGTGCCTGGTGAGGAGGGTGCTGTGATGACCGCGACACTGAACGAGCAGACCGGACGCAGGAAGCGGCCTGAGCCGTCGGCGGAGGCGAAGGCCGCCGCTGACCTGGTGCGGGCCGCGAAGGAACAAGGACTGTCGTTGACGGGCCCGGACGGGCTGCTCAAACAGTTGACCAGGACGGTCCTGGAAACCGCGCTGAACGAGGAGATGACCGAGCACCTCGGCTACGAAAAACACGACCAGGCCGGTGCCGGTTCGGGCAACGTCCGCAACGGAACCCGGTCGAAGACCGTGCTGACCGACGCCAACGGGCCGGTGCGGATCGACGTGCCGCGGGACCGGGCCGGCACCTTCGAGCCGCAGATCGTCCGCAAGCGGCAGCGGCGTTTGTCGGGAGTCGATGTCTGTCAATCCTGGCGGCCGTCGGTTAGGTGGATGTGACGTAATCCCGGACCGAAGGCGGCGACATGGTCCGTGGTGCCGTGGTGCGTCTTCGATGGTGTGAAGCGGCCCTCGCTGATGGCGATGTCGTAGGCGCCCCCGGTGGCGTACTCGGCCAGGAGCCCGGTCACCTGGTGCTCGGCTGCCCAGGTGAGCCCGGCGTTCTGGGTGTTGAAGACTCCGGAGGCGTATCGGGCGCGGTCACCGTGGAAGATCCAGACGGTGGACCTGAGCGGGCTTTGCTGGTCGGCGGTTGGCTTGTGGTGTAGGCCCTCCGGTGTGAACGAGAACGAGTCAGGGAATGTGCCTGGCCGATGCCGTACGGCGAGAAGCACCGGTTCGGGGTGTACGCCCTGTAGCCCTGTTCCGGCTGGGATGTTCGCGAAGGCATTCCACAGGTGGAAGCAGATCAAATTGTGACCGGGCTCGGTCGTGGTGTAGGCGAGCGTCCTGGGATAGAAGGGGTTGGTGCCGCCGATCCGTAGCGACGGTGGCCCGAACGTCTCGATGACCTCAGATAGTGTCCGGTCCTGCGTCACCCATTCGTCCACATCGGTATGCAACTGCCGGAACTCGGCCTCCGACAACGCCCGATCCAGCTCGAGCTAACCGAGGCGATGGGCGATCTCGGCGTAGACGGAGGCGGTGGCCTCACGCAAGGCGCTAGCCGGAAGGATGTAGCTGTAGGCACCCACGACACCCGTCGCGGCGAACGCGTCGCGTTCGCGCAGTCCATCACACTCCGCCCACCACCGCTCAAGGCTGCCATCCACGGCGGCCATCGCCTCGAGCAGAAGCCGTTCGGCTATCTCGTTTCCGCCATACATGCCAGGGCGACGAAGCACCCTGTTCACCTGCGCCAAGTGGTGTCGGCGTGTCTCATCAGGACCGAATTCGGAATCCTCATCGCTGCTCATCGCCGCCGATCATGACACTTCGACAAGCCGCGAGCACGCGCTATCGGCACGAGCGGTCGGCCGACTCGTCGGTCTCGCAGGTGCGCCCTGGCGCCCAGCCGGCGGCAGATCCGGATACGGCAGGAGGCGGTACGGATGCGGGTGACTGATGGAGCTGTACTGTCACGTCGTGACTGATGAAGGGTTTGTGTGCCAGGGCTGCGGACAGCGCCATGAAAGTGTTCCGTTCTCGTACGGCGCGCAGGCACCGGCGTACTGGCGAGACGAGCTCGCTGACGACGAGCGCAGCGTTCTCGAGGACGAGCTTTGCATCATCCAGGCGCAGCACTACTTCATCCGGGCGCGCCTGGTCATCCCCGTCCTTGACGCCGGCACCGACTTCGAATGGGGCGTCTGGGTGTCGTTGAGCAGGGACAACTTCCGCCGCACAGTAGATCTGTGGACAACTCCCGGCAGGGAGCAGGAGCCGGCGTACTTCGGTTGGCTGTCCACCCAGCTACCTGCCTACCCAGTGGAAACGCTGAATCTCAAGACCGAGGTACACACCGAGCAGGTCGGCACCCGGCCGCATGTGATCCTCGAACCGACTGATCATCCGCTAGCGGTGGAACAGCGTACCGGCATCACGGTGGAACGAGTGCAGAAAATCGCCGAGCTGGTCCTCCACCCAAGGGCGTGACGCGCTGCGCGCGAAGCATCTCGTTCATGGACTGGCACTGGCATCGGAAGCCAGCGGCGGCCTGCAAATGCCAGCTGCGGCTCGTGGTGACTGCGCAACCCGCAGGCGCGCAAGACTTGCTGCAGACACGGGTGTTCGATGGTCTATCGCCCGCAGCAAGTCGCAGCTCGCGGTGACTTCCGAGGTGCGCCGGCCGGAAGTGGTGGACCTCGGCGGTCGCGATTGGAGGAGCCAGCTCAGCGAGGGCTTTTACCTCCGCCGCCGGCTGAGCTTTGGAGGGCGATCTGGGGGGCGGCTTGGGCGGGCGTGAGGTGCGTGGGGCGGTGAGACCTATTGCCGTTCTGTACACAAGGCCACCCGTCTACCCCACGAAAACCCCGTCGAAGCGTTGACGAATAGTGACATGAAGTGGCGAGCGTCTGGCTACGTCTGTGCAGCTCAGCGCCAGTTGTTGGCAAGCAATGACAAGCTAAATTTGGCTACGGTTGGTAACAAGGGGTCGTCGGTTCAAATCCGGCCAGCCCGACAGAGAAAAAGCCCTGACCAGCGGAAACGTCGGTCAGGGCTTGGCTTTCGCCTATGGAGTTCTGAACCTCCCGCCGAAACCCCCCGCTTACCGGGTGCGACAACCCGCGAACACCCCCGCCGCGAAGTCCGCCAACTGCGCCCGCACCCGAGCGACGTCCCGCTCATTCACCGCCGCAGCCAGACACCGCCACGATGCTCATACCAGCGACACACCACAAGACCCAACAAAGCACTACCGACCCGGGGGACGTGCTGCTCGTCCACGACGCGTCCCTGCTGTAACGAACACCAGTTGGCGTCCGGCGGTTTTGCCGTGCCGTTCGTGGTGGTCGGTCAGCGCCGTTACGCAATGCACCGTTCCCTTGAAGCTGGCTGGCGACGATTCCTGGGTCAATACCGCCCGACGAGGTCGCCCACCTCGGTCCGGGACGAGGCGCCCAGCTTCCGCAGGATGTTCGAGACGTGAACGGCGGCGGTCTTGGGTGAGATGTAGAGGCGCTGGGCCAGCTCTGTGTTGGTCAGCCCGTCGCTGATCAGTACGGCCACTTCCCGCTCGCGGGGGGTCAGGGCGGCCGGGCCGGTGACGGTGGGCGGCGCGTCGACTGGGGCCATGCCCAGCTGGGCGCGGACTCGGGAGAGCTGGGCCACCCGCCAGCCACGCCACTCGGCCAGCAGGGGTACGGCCGCCTCCACCTGCTCGGCGGCCTCCTCGCGCCGGTCGTTTGCCAGCAGACAACGGGCGGCACCGACGCGTACCGTGCCTCGGGTCGCCGGCCCCAGGCTGTGGGCGTCGGTGATGGACAGGTAGCCGGCCAGTGCGTCGGCGTACTGGCTGCGTGCCTCCGCGAGCTGGGCGTCGACGAGTGTGCGGTAGGCGTCCCACACGTCGGCGTCGAGTAGAGCGGTGGCCATCTGGTCGATCCGGTGCGCCGGCAAGCCGATTTCCAGCGCGGCGGAGATCAGGTCGTGGGCCTGTTCATTGCTGCGCCACGCCTGCTCGGGTAGGGCCGCGATGAGTTCCTCCAGGCTCGCTTCGGCGCGCGGTAGGTCTGCGCGACGGCAGGCGAGGTGGAATACGAGGCTGGGAATCATGGTCGACGGGTTGTTGGGTAGGGCTGCCAGGTCGGTGACGAGCTGTTCGACCTGGTCCAGTTCGCCGGCCTCCAGATAGAGACCGGCGAGGAAGACCCCGTGGTAGTCGGCCCAGCGGCCCCGGCGCCGGTAGTTCCGGTCCTGTTCGCGTCCCTCCTCCAGCGCCGCGATCGCGGCCCGCAGGTCGCCGGCCCGCATCGCGAGCCGGGCCCGGCCCTGGAAGTACGTGGCCACCGCGAGTGACTCGAAGCCGGCCCGCTCGGCGTCGATGCGCATCCGTTCGAGTGTCTCGGCGTGCTCGGCCGGCGAGGCAGGCGGCTCACCGTGTACCAGGATGTTGAGGGCACGGGCGGCCAACACCCACTCGCCCGCCTTCTCGGCCTCGTCGACGAGGGCGGACAGGATCTTACGACCAGCGGCTGCGCTCTGCGGGCGCTCGGCGAGTGTCCAGCCCTTCTCCAGCAGCGCCGCCAGGCGGACGGCCGGCAGGTCGAATTCGTCCGCCAGCGCCAGCGCGCGGTCGGACCAGAGCAGCGCCCCGTCGAGGTCGCCGCGCAGGGATGCCGACTGCGCGATCGCGGTCATCGCCCGCGCCTGGTCGGCGCCGGGGGGAAGCTGCGCGATCAGGGTCCCGATGTCGTGCGTCAGGGTGCGCATCTCGTCGGTCTCGCGGGACTCCCAGGCGATGCGGACCAGGAGGTACAGCGACTCGGCCCGGTCAGTTGTGGTGCCGGCTACGTCACGCCAGCGCCGGCCGTACCGCAGGGCGTCGTCCAGGAGTCCGGCCAGCCAAGCCGCCCTGGCGGCGGAGGCCAGCAGGGCGCTGTCGTCGGGCACCTCGTCGAGGCCCATCTCCGCCAACTGCAGGGCCTGGTAGGCGGAGCCGATGGAGAGGTAGAGCGCAGTGCCGCGGCGGGCCGCGGCGACCATGTCGTCGTACCGGCCGGCACCACGGGCGTGGTGCGCCACCATGGCCGGGTCGGCGGCACCACCGGTCAGGAGTACGTCGAGGGCCGCCTCGTGCAGCCGGCGGCGCTGCCGGCCGAGCATCTGGTCGGCAATCGCCTCGCGCACCAACGCGTGCCGGAACGCGAACTCGTCCTCGTCGGACTCGACCAGCACGCCCCGGGAGACCAGGTCGCGCAACACGGCGATCAGCTCGTCCTCGCCCACACCGGTCACGTCGGCCAGCAGGTCGAACGGGATGCGGTGGCCAAGCACTGCGGCCGCCTCCACGATGCGGTGGCTGACCGGATCGAGGTCGTCGACCTGGCGGCGTAACACCTCGGCGAGACTCCACGGCAGCGGCTGCTCGACCAGCGCCTCCACGTCGTACCCGGGCAGCGCGCGCAGCAACTCCTCCAGGAAGAACGGGTTGCCGCCGGTGCGTTGGTGCAGCGCCGTCACGGCGCGCAGCGGCGCCGAAGCGCCGGTGGCCGCCGCCAGCAACGCCGCAGTCTGCGCGGGGGTGAGGCGATCCAGGCGTACGTGGGTGACGGTGTGCCGGCGTTCCATCCGGGCCAGCAGGCCAGCCACCGGTTGGCGACGGGTCACCTCGTCCGGCCGGTACGTCCCGATGAGCAGCCGCGGCCCGCGCTGGTCGGCGATCCGCTCGAACAACGCCGCGCTCTCCGAGTCGGCCCAATGTAGGTCCTCGAAGACGATGACCGCAGGGGAGTCGCCGATCAGGTCGGCCAGGATGGCGAGACCGGTGTGCAGGCGCTCGACCGGGCTGCGCTGCGGGTCCGCGAGGTCCGCAAGCTGCTTCTCGTTGCTGGCAGGACGGCCGTCGATGGCGTCCAGGAGCACCTCGTACGGCCGGGACAGCGAGCCTGGTTCCGCCTGGCCGACCAGCACTACGGTCTCCGCCGGCACGGTTGTCAGCAGCTCGTGCACCAGCCGGGTCTTTCCGATGCCGGGCTCGCCCGCGATGATGGCAACCGCCGGCTCGCGCGCCGCTGCGAGCTGCGCCAACCGACGCAGCTCGCTCTCCCGCCCGATCATCACTGGGCTGGCGCCGCCTCGGATGGTTCGCACGACGCTAGGCTACCGTCGGGCTGTCCGCGGACGACCAGGGCGTTACGGGCCCTTCGGGACCGGCGGGCGCTGGTGAGTAGGCGCTCCCTGTCGGCCTCGGCGATCCGCTCACGGTGGTGATCGTTCGCCAGCGCCAGCATTGTGTCCGGGAGTAACAACATGGCTCGTCTCCTTGTCAACCGCTGATGGATCAATCGTCGGTTGACAGGGGTTCTGTCACATCGGAAGCGCCTACCTATCTTCACTGCTCAGCAGGGTTTAGCGGAGTGCGCGGGCCGCCTAGGCATACCTAGTGACACCCGGGTGCAGTGAGGGTCGTCCTCGTAGAAACCCAGACCTCCGCAGCCGGGACACTCGCCGCTAACGCTGGTGAACTCATCCAATCCGTCTGGGACGTTCACGGTCCCCGTGCCCTCGCAGTCCGCGCACTCGAACCGGACTCATCCGGGTCGTCGCCCGGCCTGTCGACGTCGACGCGCTTGCCCCTGATTCTCCTCAGAATCCTGGTCGAATCGAGCGCCTGGCAGCGGAAGCACACCTACCCGGTTCCGTCATGACCCGAGTTTGCCCCCTTGGTCGAGTACCGCCGTACGCCCGCTCGAACAGCAGCATGTGAGTGCGTTTCGGGGGACGCCCGCCGGTCCCGAATACGGCCCCGAAGGGCGTCGCAACTCGCTCCGGACGGAGACACCTGACACAGTGAACCCATGCTGAATCAGGTGGCCGACGGTGTCTGGGTCCGGCAGAGCGAGTGGGTCTGGAGCAATGCCGTCGTGGTACGCGGGGAGAGCGGGTTGATCCTGGTCGATCCCGGCATCGACGGTTCCGATCTGAACCAGCTTGCCGATGACGTGGACCGGCTCGGCATTCCGGTGGTCGCCGGGTTCTCCACCCATCCCCACTGGGACCACCTGCTCTGGCATTCCCGGTTCGGCGACGTGCCGCGCTACGCCACCCCCGGCGGCGTCCAGGCTGCCAGTGAAGCCCGAGAGCGGGCGCAACGGGTGGCGGCGGAGAGCGCATCGGGTATCCCTCTCGAGCTGATCGGGCTCCTTACCCCGCTGCCCGCGGACGGAGGACCCGTGCCGGGCGAGATCGTCGAGCATCAGGCGCACGCCATCGGCCACGCCGCGGTACTCCTCGCGGACCGTGGCGTCCTGCTGGCCGGCGACATGCTCTCCGACGTCCTGATTCCGCTCCTCGATCCTCGCCGCCCCGATCAGGTGGGTGCCTATGAGATGGCCCTCGACCGGCTCGGTGAGGCTGCCCGGCACGTCGATGTCCTGGTCCCCGGGCACGGGGCCGTTGCCGAGGGCCCCGAGGTGGCGGCCCGCCTTGCCGCCGATCATGCCTACATCGATGCGCTGCGGCACGGGAAGGAACCGGTCGACGCGCGTCTGAGCCAAGACTGGCTCTCCGGCCCCCACCAGTCGAACCTGGAGCAGGCCCGACGCTCATCCGGATGAACTTCGGCGTCATCGCGCTCATGGTGACGCCGTTGCGTTGCGGGGTCGGCGACGCGTTGAACTGTGGCGGGTCTGCGGTCAGATCGTCCGGGCGAGTTCGGTGAACGCGGCGCCGATCCGCGGCGCGGGCGGGGTGTCGACGGCGGGATCGTGGTGGCTGCGTCGAAGTTCTGCCGACGGCGCCGTCCTGCGGAGCTGGTGAATGCGATCATGACGAACCTGACGGTTTGTCGCCGCAAATGTCCCCGCAACCGATCGCGGCCTAGCCGTGAGTACGGCCAGGTATACACGCCTCGCCACACGTGAACGTCGACCGCTGTAGCAAGTCGGGTGTCAGCCGAATCCCCGTAATCGCCTCGGCCAGGGCGAATGCGGCGGCACCGGGGTCGCCGATGTCGCCGTCCTGATCCATCGGCAAGCCAACGGCCTGCATGAGTTCGATGAAGCCGTCGGCGTCGCAACCGGAGCGGTGCCAGGCGAACAACGGCTCGAAGTACAAGCGGATCTGACCGTCATCGATCAGGTAGAAGCGGTCGACCGCGTTGACATTGCGGAAGTGCGACACGAGGCGTGTGCCTGCGGAGAGCCGCCCGACCAGTTTTTCCGTCACACCGAGATAGCCGTTTGACTCCACGGCCAGTGCCCAATCACCGACCGCTGTAGCCGCGACAAGCTGAACGGCCCCGTCGTGCGCCTTCCACGTGGCGTAGCTCGGCTCGACGAGCTCACCAACACCTATGCGATCGACACGGTCACCGACGACGCCGAACCTGTCCAGCAGTCCTGCTGGGGTTACGTCCCGAACAAGTGTGATGCAGTATGCCTCGGACAGATCGGAAAACATCTGCTCGAACCAGAGGTAGTCGTCGAAGGTCGCCGTCATCGGCCCATGCTCGCACAGCTGCTGTTGTGCGCAGGTGACAGCGCCGGATCGACGAGACCGCCGGGCCTACGCGAGGTCCAGCAGCTCCATCTCGCCGCCGCGCACCATCCAGCTGGTGAACGATCCGATCCTTCCGCAGGCGACGCAGCGTTCCGCAGTGGCCAGCGAGCGGATGCCGCCGATGTCTCCATACAGTGAGTAGCCAGCGGCGATGTTGAAGCCTTCTTCCTCACAGACGCAGACCATGATCTGTATGCCTTCGTCCGACCAGTATTCGCCGCTGCCGGCGACCCGTACCGCGGTGTGCCACTGGCCGAGGAGCTAGGCCCTACCGTCGCACTCTGGCCCGACGCTGGCGGTCGACGCCGCTACGGCCGAACGCGTCGGCGTGGCTCCAGCGGCCGGGGATGTCGAGCAGCTCGATCCGGCCGATCGTGGGTGGCAGGGCGGGATCGACCGCGAGGTGGTCCTCGTGCGGGGTGAGGCCGAGCACCGTACGGAGGAACAGCAGGGTCGCTCCGGCCGACCAGCCTTGTGGACTGCAGGCGGTGGGGTATTCGACGGGGTACTTGGTCAACGTCCGTCGACGTCCTGCGGATGCCCGTTACGACGTTCTCATCAGCGGCGACGAGATCCTGCTGTGTTTCGGCGGCCCGCCCACGGCGACCGGAACAGCGAGCTACCTCACCTGGTGCCACCTGCACCGGATCCGTTACGGTGTCACCGCACCCGGACCACACCGGGTGGACAACTGAATACGCTCCCGAGCGGGGGAAGCCGGTGTGAATCCGGCGCTGACCCGCAGCCGTGAGCAGGGGTGTCGACCCCTGCGAGTCGGAATGCCCGTTCGGTGAGCCAGCGGCTTTCACTGTCGAGGTCTACAGGGTGAAGTCCGGGCCGATGCGCCCGCTCCACCCTCGCTCACGTCACCGGGTCTCCGGAACGTGACCGAGGGTTTCGCGGTTTCTGAGGCTTTCGGGACGCCCACCAACCGCTCCCGAAAGGCACTCCCATGCCCGGATCCAGATCCACAGTCAGACGAATCGTCCTGGCCACCGTCGCCGGGCTGGCCGTCGTGGTCGGTGTGTCCGTACCCGCGCTCTCGGCCAACGCGGCCGGTACCGCCGGCTACTGCCCGGACGGTACCGGTGTCACCGTGGTCGTCGACTTCCAGGAGCTCGGCGGCGAGACGCTGATCCGCTGTGCGCCAGGCGAGCAGGAGAACGGGCTCACCGCGCTGGAGAACGCCGGTTTCGAGGTGACCGGCACCGACCGGTGGGGCAAATCGTTCATCTGCCGGATCAACGGCAAGCCGGGCACGGACACCGAGCCGTGCACCAACACACCGCCCGCGGACGCGTACTGGTCGTACTGGCACGCCGACAACGGTGGCACCTGGGAATACAGCTCGACCGGGGCCACCTACTCCAAGCCGGCCCAGGGCTCGTTCGAGGGCTGGTCGTTCTCGAAGAACCGTACTCCCGACGACAACCCGTACCCTCGGGTGGCACCGGCGCGTCCCGTCGTCCAGCCGACCCCGTCGGCCACCGTGTCGGCCGGCCCGTCCACCCCGGCCACGTCGTACGCGGCCAGCGGAAGGGCCGCCGGAACGTGGTTGGCCGGCGAACTCGTCGACGGTGGGCTGCCGGGCTTCGTCGGCACCGACTGGGGACTGACCCTCGACGCGCTGTTCGCGTTGCAGGCCACCGGCGCCGACCCGGCCGCGTCGCGGGCGGTCACCTCGGCCACCGCGGCGCACGTGACCAGTTACAGCACCTGGGACGACTGGGGTGTGGCCGGCGTACGCATCGCGGGCGCGACCGCGAAACTGCTGGTCGCCGCCGTCAGCACCGGATCCGACCCGCGTGCCTACGGCGGGCACGACCTACGTACCGAGACCCTGGAACTGGTCGCCACGGACGGCGTACACCGGGGGCGGGTGCGGGACCGCTATCCCGCCGAGTCCGGCGGGGTGGACGCCAGCAACACGTTCGCCCAGTCGTTCGCGGTGATCGGGCTGGCCCGAAGCGGCGGCGTACCGCAGGACGTGGTTGACTTCCTCATCCGACAGCAGTGTGCGGCCGGCGGCTTCCGACTCTCCCCGGACACGTTCGGCACGCCGTCGGCGACCTGTGACGAGTCGACGAACGCCGTACTCGACCCGGATTCGACCAGCATGGCGGTGCAGGCACTGCTCACCGCGGCCGAGGCCGGTGCGGCGGGAGCCGCCGGGGCCGCTGCCAAGGGGGCCGACTGGCTGGTGAAGGTCCAGCGTGCGGACGGTTCGTTCGGCGGCTCCGGACCGACCGAGGCGTCCAACACCAACAGCACCGGCCTCGCCGGGCAGGCCCTGGCCGCCGCCGGACGCCGGGAGGCCGCCGACCGGGCCGCCGCCTATGTCGTCGCGCACCAGCTCACCATCGCCAACGCCGGTAAGGCGACGGGCGAGACCGGCGCCATCGCATACAACACCGAGGGGCTGACCACGGCCCAGTCCAGCGGAGTCGCCGACAACCAGCGGGACCAGTGGCGGCGGGCAACCGCGCAGGCGCTACTGGCCCTGGCACAGGTTCCCTTCGGCAAGCTCGGCGGCGACGGTTCCGGTCCCGGCCCCAGCGGTAGCCCGACCGCGTCTCCGACGGCCACCGGCACCCCGTCGCCGACCGCGTCCGTGACGCCGTCCGGTTCGGTCACCGACCCCGGTCCCAGCCCGACCGCCCCGGGCGTCACGGAGTCGCCGACCAACGGCGGTGGCGGGCTGCCGACCACCGGTGCCTCGGTCGTCCTGATGGTGGTCGTCGCGGTGGTGCTGGTCGGTGGTGGCGCCGGTCTGGTCGTCGCTACGCGACGACGAGGTGCACGCTCATGAGGACCCGTGGGGGCTGGCTGCGGCGCGCCACGGTCATGGTGGCCGTGACCCTGGTCATGGCGGCCACGGGCGCGTCGCCGGCGGGAGCGATCGACGGGTCGAAGGGCCGTCCGGGCTACTGCCCGGACGGCACCGGAGTCACCGTCGTCGTCGACTTCCAGGACCTGGGGGGTGCCACGATCGTCCGATGTGCCCCCGGTGACCAGTCCACCGGCCTCACCGCGCTGAAGAACGCGGGCTTCCAGATCGCCGGGGTGGCCCGGTGGGGCGAGTCGTTCATCTGCCGGATCGAGGGCAGGCCCGGTCCGGCCAGCGAGAAGTGCATCGACACCCCGCCGGCCACCGCCTACTGGTCCTACTGGCATGCGCCGAACGGTGGGGCCTGGAAGTACAGCGAATGGGGCGTGACCAACCGTAAGCCGCCGCAGGGCAGCTTCGAAGGCTGGTCGTTCTCGAAGAACCGTACCGAGACCACGAATCCGCCACCGAGGGTCGCCCCGAGCCGCCCGAAGCCACCGGCGCCACCGAAGCCGCCGTCGACCACCCCGGCCCGCCCGGGTGGTACACCGCCCGGCAGCGCGCCGGCTGCCGGTGGTG